>NZ_PNDK01000031.1:0-84574 GCF_005887265.1 Pseudoalteromonas sp. S1608 | reverse complement strand
AACCAGTAAAAACTGAAGAACAAGTGCAAACTGAAGAAGTCGCTGTTGAAGCAGAAACCGCACCGGTTAGTGCTACTGAAACACCTGTAGAAGCTAAAGAAGCGCCTGTAGTTGAAAGTCAGCCTGAGAAAGTGTCGCAAGCGAGCTCAGCTAATGTAAACGCTAAAACAGTGATTACAGCTGGACATGCAAGTGCGCCAATGGCACAGCCAACACCAGTAGCTGATAGCGAAATCAAGCATACATCAGTTGCAATGGCACATGACAAACGTGAGTTAATCCCTGACAGTGGCCTTCGCCCTGGCTCAGTAAAACCTGCTGGTCGTGCAAGCTCAGCAATGACTAAAACACTTAATGCTGAATAAGCACTAAGTTTAGTTAAAAGCTAAAAAAACCGCGTTAATTGATTTTAACGCGGTTTTTTATTGCCTGATATTTATGTAACTCGCAACGGGGTTCGGGTAAAGTCGAAAGTTAGCGGGCTACGAGGATCGGGCTTCGAGCCTGCTCCCTAAACCCTTAGCTCGCAACTTGCTGTGAGCAAGATCTACGTCTACAACTATTCCTAACACCTAAAACATGCGCGAGGTAAACTCCCGCCTACGGATAAGGTCAACATCGAGGTTTATTGTCGGCGGGGCTTTATGCCGCGCAAAGGAATTATTCACAAAGAGTACTATGAGACGCTGCGCTTTTAGAGGGTAAAGTTACAATCGAAGGTTAACGGGCTGTGGGGATCGGGTTACGAGCCTGAGCCCGAAACCCATAGCTCACAGCCCGCCGTGAGTTTAATCTTGCTCTTGTTCCATGAAACGTTGCAGTTGGTCTTTAAGGTTTGGCGGAATGCCCTTGATCACTAAGGTATCAGTGGCTTCATTATAAGTTACACGCTCACCTAAATGTTTACGCTCAAAGCTAATGCTCACACCGCCACCTAAGCCTGAAAACTTCACCATACTCGTTACTGTTTTCTTATCGACTGGGAATGACTCTTCTAGGTCATAGCTTTGCTCTTTACAAAAGCTCTCAAACGGGTTGTCGTCGCCTTTGGTTAGCGTTGCTGAAAGCTCACTTACATTGGCTTCTTCGCCTGTGGTGACACAGTCGTTACAATAATCAAATACTTGTTTACGTAAATCATCTTTTTCTGACTTATCAAACTCTTGCTCTGATAAGTAGTCTTCTACCGCGCTTAGCATTACTTGGCTTTGTTGCTTAGGATCAATGCCCTCTTCACAACCTAAGAAATCTAAAAAGAAGTCAGCCACTTTTCGCCCTGCACGACCTTTAATAAACGAAATATAACGATTATCGTCTGCTTGGGTATCCCATGCTGTTAAATCGATACGTGCAGCCAATTGCATACGCGAAATATCTAAATGGCGCGATGCGGCTAAATCAAGCTCTGAAGTCATGGAGTAGTGCTCTTTAATGTTGATCATGGCAATCAACATATAATCAGTAGCCACGTACTGATAATGACAAAATACTAAGTAGCCAGTTTCATTAAAGGCGTATTTATCTAACTCTTCTTTTAATACCGTTGATGCCTGCTCGGTCATATGCCAAAAGCCAAGCTCATTATTACGATAGCTTTGCATAGTAGAGGCAACAATACTGTTTTTTTCGCCACTAAAAGCACAAAAACCTTTGCCTGGCTTGCCGTTGTAGGCGTGGTGTAATTGCTCAATGAATACAGCAACTTTGTCGTTGATCATCATTTCGTCGTTGCGAAGGTGAATTTGGGTGTCGTCATCTTTTTTGTCTACATAGTGCACGACTAATTTTTTAACATCTATTGCCATCTTTGTTTTTCACGCCTCTGGTGTTAAAATACGGGAATATAACTATTTTTATTGAACCAACTGATGCCAATCTTATCAAAATACTCTAATGAAGAAGTAGAACAAATCGTCGATCAGCTTATTGATGTTTTATCAAAACACAATGCGCCGGTTGATTTAAGTCTTATGTGTTTAGGAAATTCTATCACGCATATCTTAAAAGAGCATGTACCAACAGGGAAAAGACAAGCTGTTACTGAGAACTTTGCAAAAGCACTCGCTCAGTCGGTTAAATAAACTCTATGAATTTATCGCAGCATAACCAGTTTTCATCGAAAGCAAGTCAATTATTAAGTTGGGGCCATTGGTTTACATTTGCCAATATTGGTTTAGCGCTTTTAATTAGCTTAAGCTATTTATTTGCCGACTCACCGCCCACTACTTATATAGGTATCACTTATATGGTGGTTACGTGGCTAAGCCACACCAGCTTTATTGCCTTTTTAGCGTTTGTGCTGACGGTTTTTCCTTTAAGTTTAGTGTTTCCCTATCCGCAGCATATTCGTGGTATGGCGGCAGTGATAGCAACAATAGGTGCTTCAATACTGACTTTGGACGCTTATGTGTATTTTAACTTGGGCTATCACTTAAATGCCTCAGCGCTGCCTGAAATTATTTCGTTGTTGTGGCACCGCTTAACAAATTCACCTGCGCTTACTACCTTGCTTGCTGGCAGTATTGTGTTACTTATTTTAGGCTTTCAGCTTACGGTTAGTAACTTTACTTGGCACCATTTAGGGCGTTTAAAGCAATTTAAATTTGCGCGTTATGCCGGTTCTTTTTTAGTTATCTGTTTTGCCTTAAGCCACAGTATTCATATTTGGGCTGATGCAAATTTAAAATTTGATATCACAAAACAAGATAACGTATTACCGCTTTCGTATCCAACTACAGCCAAAAGTTTACTCGCTAAAAACGACTTATTGGATGTTGAAAGCTACGAGCAAGCACATAATGTTAAAATTAATAACCAAGGTATTAATTACCAAATACCTACCCCATTAGCAAAATGTGAAGATTACAACGCAGCTAAAGTTGATATTTTAGTGTTTGATAATGACGAACAGTTAGCAAAATTTGTTGCTAGCAAAAAAGGCATTTATAAAAATCAGCAGTTTTTACAACCCACAGATCATAGCGACATGCTTTTTGGTTTGGTGTATGGTCTGCCTGCATTTTATAAAACTGATATTATTGAGCAACAAACGTTACCTGTTTGGCAAAGCCAACGCCGTAGTGTAGAAGTATTTGGTATTGATGAGCTGAGCTTTATTAACGAGCAAGCACACAAAGATGGCGCAATCAGGGTTATTAAAGCGAATGAAAATACGACTGTACGCGATGACACTACTGATTTTTTTGCATTTAGTGTGTCTCAAAACAGCAATGAAATAGTGACCACGTCAACCTTGTATAGCTCAGATAAGTTTATTTCTAAAGTGAATGGCTTAATTCAACCTAGTGACATTCTTGCTACTAGCCTTGGCCAATACTTAAACTGTAATACGCTTGCAGAGCAGACAATGTTAGGGAAAAACTTATACAATAAAAGTAATAACATTGGCGTTAATTACTCACAAGGCGTCGTAATTGCTTATAAAAAAGATAGAATTACGCTGATTGATCGTGATGGAAACTTTAGAAATATTTCCGCAGCTGAAGGGTTTTCAATTGAGCAAGGACTTGATATTCCGTTTTTAGTGCACAGTATTAAAAAGCTTAAAACATTTTCTCAATAGCACCTCATAATACGAGCGAGTCATTAAAACTGACTCGCTTAGTTTCTGTTATTACTCCTTTGCACTTGCTATCCCCCCAAGCTAGGTTATAGTTTTTAACATTAAAAATTATTAACTCGATCAGAATATACAAAGGATAATCATTATGTTCAGCGTTATTAATCTGATCATTACTGTCTGTATTTTATGTTTTAGTTCTCTAGCATTAGCTCAAACCACCTATTACAAATGCGTAACCCCAGAAGGGACTACCTTTTCACAATTACCTTGTAGTTACAATGCAACCGTTCATAAAATAACTGCCACCGAGCCAAAACAAGCAGGTGAAGAAATAAACTACACTAAGCAGTTAAACGAACTTGAACGCAACACCATAATTACTAACTTAGAGGCGGAGCTACGCAGTAACCAGCATAAACTCGCTATACTTTCTCGAGAGAAAGACAGAGCTGATTTTAAACAACAACAGCGGTTAAATCATATATTAAGTGCCGATGATAAAAAACGAATTAGCAAAGATATTAAAAAGACGCAAAAAAGCTTAGATAAGCAATATAAAAAAGATAAAACGTTAATTGAAAAGCGAATTAAGAAATTACAAAAAAAGATTGATGCCTACCAAGCAGACTCTAATTAACTTAAATAAATATCATCTTAATTAGCTTGGTTTTAAACATAAAATAACATACCCTTAACAACCGTAGAGTACGAACTCTAATACGTGTTTAGTGATGCAATTTCCTTTGACCCGCTTTTACAAATTAAATGGTATCCACCGGCACTTTGCTAAACACCTAAAGGCGTCAATTAAGGAGTACTGATGCAACCACGCCAAATTGCTGAGTTAATTTTAACCGGATTTAAAAAACATTACCTGCTGTTTCAAAGAACAACAGCAAAAGCACCTTATGCGTTTGCTAAAAGAGATTGGCAAGCAATCAATGATATTAGCCGCCTACGTATTAGCTATTATGATGATCGAGTTAACGAAACCACAAAAACCTTACGTGAACGCCAACAAACAGACCAGCTAAACGAAAGTTTATGGCTTGAAGTAAAAAAAATTTACCAGCATTTTTTATGTTTTCACCCGCAGGCTGAGCTTGCCGAAACATTTTATAACTCTGTATTCTGCCGCTTATACCACCGCCGCTATTTTCATAACGACTTTATTTTTGTTGAAGCGACACTCAAAGATGCGCCATCAGTGCCTGTAGAGGCTGAATATAGAAGTTACTTCCCCGTCGTGGATGGTTTAAAGCCAACAATTAAACGCATTATTAACCACTTTGATTTTAAAGCCGATTTTGTCAACCTTGAGCGTGATATTCGTTTATTAGTAAAAGCGTTTTATAAGCAAGCTCCCGATACTCACCACCAACATTGGCAAATGCGTTTTGATATATTACACACGCCGTTTTACCGCAATAAAGCCGCATACATTGTGGGGCGCGTTGTATCGCAAAGTGGCGTTCAGCCCTTTATTATTGCCGTGTTACACCATGAAGATAAAGGCCTTTATTTAGATGCCTTACTTACAAAGTCGTCGCAAATGCGGGTTATTTTTGGCTTTGCGCGAGCTTACTTTATGGTAGAAACTCATGCTCCTTCAGCGTTAGTGCGGTTTTTAAATCAACTTATGCCTAATAAAACCCTCGCCGAGCTTTACAACGCCATAGGCTTTCATAAACAAGGTAAAACCGAGTTTTATCGTGAGTTTTTAAATCATTTAACCCATTCTAATGATGAATTTACCATTGCTCCAGGTACACCGGGTATGGTGATGATGGTATTCACCCTGCCCTCATTTGGTTATGTATTTAAAGTCATCAAAGATAAATTTGGCGAAAGTAAGCCATTTGGTCGCGAAACGGTATTAAAACGCTATCAACTGGTTAAAAGCCACGACCGTGTTGGCCGAATGGCCGACACAATAGAGTATTCAAACGTCGTATTTCCTTTGGCACGATTTGATAGTAACTTGTTAGCACAGTTGCACAAAACCATTGGCTCATCGATGGTGATTGAGGGTGACTGGTTAATCATAAAACATTTATACATTGAACGGCGAATGACACCGCTTAATTTGTTTTTAGAAAATGCAGACGAAAAAAGTGCCGCCGATGCCATTGAAGAGTATGGCCAGGCGCTTAAAGAAATGATTGCCGTGAATATTTTCCCTGGCGATATGCTGTTAAAAAACTTTGGTGTAAGTAAGCACAAACGGATTATTTTTTACGATTACGACGAAGTGCAGTATTTAACAGACATGAACTTTAGAGCACTACCTAAAGCAAACAGTTATGACGATTATTTAATGGACGAACAAAGTTACTCGGTTGCTCCTCAGGATGTATTTCCAGAGCAGCTATGTACCTTTGTAATGCCTAATCCAACATATAAACAATTTTTAACTAGCACGCACCCTGAATTACTTGATGTGAACTTTTGGAAACAAGCACAACAAAATATAAAAAATGGAAAGGTGAGTCATATTTATCCCTATCCTACAGCACAGCGTTTTATCCATTATTGGTAAACGTTAAGGACACACAATGAATATAAGTAAAATAGATTTAAATTTACTGGTTTACCTCGATACATTACTGCGCGAATGTAATGTTACTCGTGCTGCAAACCAGCTTAGCATTACTCAACCGGCAATGAGTAACGGACTTAAACGCCTACGTAACCTTTTTAATGATCCTATTTTAGTGCGTACCAGCGATGGTATGGTACCGACTGAGCGTGCTATTGAGTTGCAGCCTGTGATTCGTGGAATCTTGATGACCCTTGAAGAAACGCTGGCACCTAATCGTGAGTTTGAAGCTAAACAAAGTAAGCGAGTGTTTAGGATCATGGCCAGTGATTACGCGGCCAGTACCATGGCACCGCGTTTATTAGGGAAACTACACGAAGAAGCGCCCGACACCACCTTAGATATTTTAACTCCTAGTGATGTTACCTTTCACGATGTTGAAAACGGTAAAGTTGATATGGCGATTAACCGCTTTGAAAATTTACCACAATCGTTTCATCATAAACGTATTTGGAAAGACAGCTTTTGTTGTTTAGTAAAATCAGATAACCCCATTATTGAAAACTTTAGCCTAGACAGCTATTTAAAAGCTCGCCATATTTGGGTAAGTAAAACAGGCTTTGGTGTTGGTGTGGGGATGGACCCTAAAGATGTGCAGAAGCTGGGCTGGGTTGATGAGGCACTGGCGCATTTTGGTAAACACCGTAATATTGCGACTTTTACTCGTAACTATCATGTGGCTGTTCACTTAGCCAAAGAGAAAAATTTAGTTGCGACTTTGCCCTCAAAAGCGGCCAATATTTATTTAGACGATCCTGGGCTTAAAATACTGGAGCCACCCTTTCCTATCCCGCCATTTGAACTTGATATGATATGGAGCCCTTTATTACACAGAGATGCTAGTCATATTTGGTTACGCCAAAAAGTAGCTGAAGTAGCGGATGAGCTAAAATAACCTTCTTACATACCTTAATGTAAAATTTGCTTGCTAACGCTTAGTTAGCAAGCCTACCAAACTATTAAAAAAAAATTAAAAACCATAAAATACAAACACTTAAGAAATAAAACCTACTTGGAATAGCGCTTGCTTAGTAATGACTGTATTTTAAATTAACAGAGGTCATTATTATGAGCACCCATCAAGGACAAGAAATTAATCATATTACCGACATTATCCAAGTAATGAATAGCGGCATCGACTTTTACCAAACAGCACAAGATAAAGTACAAGACCCCGCTATAGGTGCCCTATTTCAACGTATGATTGACGCTCGTAAAGTCAGTGTGGAGAGTTTACAACCTTACGCAATTAATCAACAAGGTGAGCGCGAAGATGGCTCGTCGTTTGTTGTAGAAGCACGCCGTGCATTTACTACTTTGATTAGTAAATTTGCTAACGATAACGATCAAACCTACGTTAAAGAGCTTGAGGAAGTAGAAGATAAAACCTTAGAAGAAATTAAAGTAGCGTTGAAAAAGCCTCAGTCTCATGATTGTGAAGCAGCGTTATCAAAAGTATTACTTACTATGCAGAGCTGCCATGCTGAAATGAGTAAAATGCAAAAACATTAAGTTTAAAACGATAAAAGGGCCTTACGGCCCTTTGGTTGTTAAATAACAATAGGAGAGTTATTAATTAAAAGCGGTACTCTGCACCTACGTAGTAGTAAGCACCGTTGAAGCCAAATGGCGCTGAACGACGTGAGTACTTAAATACACCATCGCTGCTGACAATAGTGTTACCTTGAGCATCTACAATTGTGCCTGAACGTGAATTACCTATGGTGTTTTCATCTGGGTAAACATCAAATAAGTTATTTGCGCCAATATTTACTGATAAATCGTCAGTCACAAAGTAATTTACTTTGATGTCAGTTAAAATTTCAGCACCATAAGTCTGACGGCCGCCATCTTCCACTGTGTATTCACCAAAGCGATTAAGCGATAGGTTTACGGTCCAGTCGTCGCGACGATAAAGTGCACTTAAGTTAATTCGATCTTCTGGTTGCCATTCTTCAATAATAGAAATTTCTTGATCAGAAAACACATCATCAACTGGCACGGTCTCAAGCCCAGAACCTGCAGGTGTAAATAACGACACGACATCGGTTTCTGTAAAGTTAGCCGCTAAAGTAAAATCAAGCGTGCCGCCAAGGCCTTCTGTATTCCATGTAGCCACAAAGTCGATACCTTGTGTCTCAGTGTCAGCGCCATTTAAGAAAAACTGCCCTGCACCCGCACCTGAACTTAATAACGCAGCATCAAGACTGCTTGATAAGCCTTTACCTAAGCGATTACTAATTACAATACGGTCGTCAATATCAATTGAGTAGTAATCTAGGGTTACATTAATATTATCGCTTACGTTATAAACGATACCTAAACTGCGGTTTTGAGATTTCTCTTCTGTGAGCTTAGGAATACCTAAACTTTGCGCAAGGGTTGAATCGTTTCTAAAGGTCCCCACTTCTTCAGCCACTAAATTACCATTAGGACCTACAACAAACTGTGTGCTGATGTTGTTAAAATACAACTGCTGCATTGAAGGTGCTCTAAAGCCTGAGCTTAGCGCACCACGAAGTGAAATATCTTCAGTTACTGACCAGTTACCGGCTAGTTTAAAGTTAACTGTATCGCCAAACCCTTTGTAATTGTCGTAACGTAACGCCCCTGAGATAATCACATCTTCAATAACGTAAGCTTCAGCGTCTAAGTAAAACGAGATCACATCACGCGACTCATCAACCGAAGATGCTGGCGATGAACCACCAAAGCCTTGTGTGCCACCGGATGCGTTTTCGCTGCCAATACCACCGCTTAGTCCATCGTAAATATTAACACCATTGTTGGTATCGTAATCACGATATGCGTATTCGCTACCCTCTAAAATACGGTACTCATCGGTACGAATTTCAGCACCCATTGCTAATGAGTAATCATCAAAATTTTGAGTAAAATCAAGATTAATCGTTTGCAGTGACAGCTCCATGCCATAAGCATAACCTTGGCGTGGAATAGTGGCACGAATATCTGCTGCACTTAGGCCTTGGTCATAACGTAAAAAATTTGCATAAGAGCCGTTAATAGTATCGCTGGTTGTGTAGTCAATGCTGTTTTCACCATAGGTGTACGATAGGTCTAAGCTTGAGTCGTTATCAAATTCAGTTTTATAACCAAAGTTATATGAAATATCGTCAATCGTGGTATTTATTTTAGGTAAGAAACCAGTTGGGATGGTTGCATCGCCATCTTGAAGTACCGGGTTACCACCTGCATTGGCATTATGACGGAAAAATGCCGCTGATTCGTTATCACGAGTTGAATAGGTAATAAAACCGTATAGTTCACCCGCTCCTAATTCGTAGCCGGTGTTAACTGTTAAACCAAATTGTTGAGAATCAGCATCGCCAATTCTGAATGTATCACGTGGCGCGGTTAATTCACGTGGGTCACCCGCAAGCAAGGTGCCATCAGAAAGTTCAGTACAGCCATAAAACTGACATGAACCATGAAGGCCTGCGCGGTTAGTCGGTGCTCGGTCACGGTAGTTAATAGTTGTATTTAAATAACCGTTATCACCTAAAGCAAAGCCTTTATTAAAGTCGATATTAACGGTTTCGCCATCACCTTCTGAATACTCACCGTAGTTAACGGCCGCTTTACCACCTTCGCTGCCATCTTTTAGCACGATATTAATAACACCGGCAATTGCATCCGAACCATATTGAGCTGCAGCGCCATCGCGAAGCACTTCAATACGTTTAATTGCTGAGGCTGGAATCGCATTCATGTCAGTACCCGCAGTACCACGACCAACCGAGGTATTAATATGAATAATACTGGCTTGATGACGACGCTTACCATTGATCAATACCAATGTTTGGTCAGGGCCAAGGCCACGTAACGTTGCAGGTCTTAATGCATCAGTACCATCACTAATAGATGAACTTGAAAAGTTAAAAGAAGGTGCGATAGCTTGAAGCATGCGGCCAACTTCTGTCTGGCCGGTGTTTTCGAGTGCTTCTGCACTTAAAATATCAACGGGGACAGGTAAGTCTTCAACTGAACGTCCTGCGACACGACTACCTACAATAGCAATTTTTTCGATGTTTTGTTCTGCGCTTTGTTCAGCGGCATTTATTCCTTGTGAATTAACTGCAAGTAAAGCAGGTAATACGGCAGCACTAACTCCTGAAAGCTTCATCATGTTGTTATCTTTCCTATTGATTTGTTTGAGTTTAATACTCAGTAAACCATTTTGATCAACAACCGCATCGAGCTCAGTCTCAGCTAACAATGCGTTTAACGCATCGAGTTGAGAATAAAATCCATATAATGAATTTGCCTCGTACTGTTTAGCAAGCTCATACGAAAAAACCACTGTTTGTTCAGTTTGCTTAGCAAATTCTATTAAGGCTTTGTCTGCTCGTTGCGCTTTTATATCAAACTGCATCATTTGTCCTTCAGTTTGACTCGCGTGCACACTGATACTAAAAAATAGCGGTGCAGCGAGTCCCAGCGGACTTAAATAACACGTATGGTTACTGCGCAACTTATATAAACAGTTAGCAAACAAAAATCCTCTATAGGTTTTTATCATTTTTTTAATCTTTAAATTACTTTTTACACCCTTATGAGTAACATTGATTAACAATGGCGTGATTTTCATTACCATTACCTATGATTTTTTTTGATATTTTAAACTAACAACATGCTCGCCTAAACGTTCATGCTCAATTGAAAAATTATTTTGTAAGCTCTCTAACAGCCCTGCAACATCACCTGCTTTGAAGACGCCAGCCACTTTAATGCGCGCTAATTCATCAGATGACAGTTCAAATCGCGTGGCGGTATAACGGCTAACTTCGTTTAAGGCATCAACCAGTTGCTCGCCATTGAATATCAACATGCCATTTTGCCATGCTAAATCGCGTTGTACGTCATCAACCGATAATTGTGTAATTGGTTTAGTTACGCTCTGTTCAATAATAGCTTTTTCACCCGATATCACTATATTGGCATTGATCTGGCGGATTTCGTGATTGCTGTTATCAGCTTGCTGATACGCTTTAAAATCGTCAGCATTAACAGCAACACTAGGGTCGGTGATCATCACTTTACCTTCAGTTACTACCAATTCGAGATCAGAAGAGGTATTGCGCTGCACATTAAATACTGTACCAAGCGCGGTAAAGCTTTTATCCCCCGCCATCACACTAAACGGGCGTGATGCATCTTTAGCTACATTAAAACGCCCTTCTCCACGGCTTAGTAATAACTGTCTACGTCCTTGGCTATAAGCGACTTCTAGTGAACTATTAGTATTAAGCTGAACTATTGTGCCATCTGGTAAAACATAGGTTGCTTGCTCGCCAACCTTTGTTTTATAAATTTTTGTGTAATTTACTTTAGCTAAATTTTGGTTAAAGTTGCTCCCCATGTTCAGCAAAAAGTAGCTGCACATCATTAAAGCTGCAACAACACTTGCCGCAATACCGTATACATAAGCAGGCTTTGTTTTAATGCCTGCAGAGTGCTTATTAGGAAACAATACGCTGAGCTCGTTAAGCACACTTAAGTCATCCCATAATTGTGCTAATTCATATACCGCATTCTGATGAGCCGTGCTTTGTAGCATCCAAAGTTTGAATTGCTCTTGCTCTTGTATATTTAAGCCACGATCAATCGCACTTATCCATTGCGATGCTTTTTCTAAGATTAATTCTTTTGAAGTAAATTGATGGATGTTACTCATTTTACTGCCCTCACTATGTTCGCACTTTGTTGGCAATGTTCACTCTCATCTTGCACTTGATCGCGCATATGTAGCATGGTGTTTAGTAGCCCTTTAGCAATGTGCTTTTCTACCGTACTTTGACTTAGCTGCATTTGCTGTGCGATCTCTTTTTGGCTCATCCCATATACTTTTTTTAATATAAAACATTTTCTCACTACAGGGCTTAGCTGCTCAGTAGCACGACAAAATAGTAAAAAACGTTCTTTGGAGGTGTATTCATCTTCTAATTGCATTGATTTAAGCAATTTAGGAAGTTCAGTTTCGTGATTTAAAGGAGTACTAAATTTATTATCCCATTTAGCTATATGATTTAGGGCGAGATGTTTAGCTGTTTTCAACATATAGCTGCGGGTGTATTGAATATCTTGTTTTAGCTCTGCTTCATAACTTTTAACAAAGGTTTCTTGAACAATATCATCAACATCGTCAGGTAACACAATTTTAGACACAAAGCGCCGCAGTTGCGTGGATATATCTGAGAATGTACTGGCTAATTTAATTCCTCGAGCCACGTGGGTAGTCCCTTGTTATTATTATTACGGTAAGATTACGAGTTTTATGGTTAATTACAAGGCATTTTGTTAATTATTGGTTATTTATTAGTTGCGAATATACGTACTCAGTATAAATGTATTAATATTTATTATATTATTAATCATTATGGCTGTATTAAAAGTAGCACCCCTAGCGTTTTTATAGTGAAGCCAAACCCTTATTTAGCTTAATTTTTATTGGGTTGCTGTGTAGTAATTTAATAACCGCAACGCTACTATTAACGGATAGAGGCTAGGAGTTAAAAATGAATAATCAAAAATTAGCTGATTTTGAGCTTTACTTTCAAATTGAAGAGAGCAATCGCGTCAATCTATTTGCCGTAGATGACGCAGTGGTACCAAAAAGTTTGGCTGAACTAGACGCAGATATTCCGCCTTTATTTAAACTTGCTAACGAAGTCAGTAGTTTAGATCAAAGCGCTTTAGGCCCTTTGCGTAACTTAGGAGATATTGCCCAAGAACTGACGACGTTTTTACAAGCCCAGTCGCGTAAAATAGATTTGATCATGAGCCATATTTTAGCTTCAGAACAACCTGAAGATAACTCAATTTATTGCGACAGTTATGGCGGCGGCGGAATTAAGTTTACCAGTAAACATTTGTACACATTAGGTCAGAAATTTCGTACCAAACTGTTTTTACAGCATGAAGCCTCTGCGGTGTATTGTTATAGCGAAGTTGTTGCTATAGAAAAACAAGACAATGAGCATTACCAGTATACCCTGCTATTCGTATCAATAAGAGACAGTGATCAAGAGTTGGTTGTTAGAGCCAGTTTACATGCGCAAACACGCCAACTTAAAAAGCGCCAACAACTTGAAAAAGCGAAAGAGAGTTCAAACGAGTAACACGAGTGTTTATTTACCTGTTTAAATCGCTTTAAATTGTAGTTCAAACGTTTATTTAAAAGTGACTTAGCTGTAATTGAACTGCTAAACTAGCTCCATCTTTATTTGTATTAAAAATCCATGAACTTTAGACTTTTACCTGAATGGGCCGAGCAAGATGCAGTTATGCTTACATGGCCTCATAAAAATACCGATTGGGCTGATAATTTAGCACGTGTTGAACCCGTTTATATTGAACTTGCAAAACATATTACTGCGCAACAAGCCTTAGTGATTGTAGCTCATGATGAAATATTAAAAACCCACATTAACTCATTACTAAATGATGCTGGTATTGAGCAGACCCGTGTATATTTTGTTGTTACTCCCACTAACGATACGTGGGCGCGCGACCATGGCCCACTTACGTGCAGCGCTATAGAAAAGCCAGATCAATTAAAAGTCTACGACTTTACCTTTAATGGCTGGGGTAATAAGTTTGAAAGTGCCCTTGATAATCAAATAAACCACACATTAGTTAAACAGCTAAGCAATACAAACAACCAGTATCAAGCCCTCGATATGGTGCTTGAAGGCGGTGGTATTGAAATTAATGAACATGGTGTATTGCTAACAACTAGCGAATGTTTACTGAATAAAAACCGTAACCCTGATTTAAACCCAAGTGACATAGAAGTACTTTTAAAAGCGCATTTAGGCGCTACTGATTTTTTATGGGTTGATCATGGTTATTTAGCCGGTGACGACACCGATAGCCACATTGATACGCTAGTGCGCTTTGCACCTAACAACACCCTTGTGTATGTAAAATGTGACGATAAAAGCGATGAGCATTTTAGCGCGCTAGATGCCATGGAAAAACAACTACAAAGCTTTAAAACTGCTGATAACACCTCATATAAGCTAATTGAGTTACCTTGGCCAAAAGCCGTGTATGACGATGAAAATACGCGTCTACCTGCCACCTATGCAAATTACTTAATTATAAATAACGCAGTATTAGTGCCTATTTATGACGATGTAAACGACCAACGTGCTTTAACACAAGTTCAAAAAGCATACCCAGAGCACACAATTATTGGTGTAAATTGCTTACCTATTATTGAGCAATTTGGCAGTCTTCACTGCATTACAATGCAATTACCTCGTGGATTTTTAGCTGGAGCAGCACAATGACAAGCCCTGCACATTTATCAGTTGCCTTAGTGCAACAAAGCAACAGTGACAACGCTGAACATAATATTGAAAAGTCAATTGCGGGCATTCGCGATGCAGCTAGTAAAGGCGCGCAACTTGTTGTATTACAAGAGTTACACCGCAGTTTATATTTTTGCCAAACCGAAGACGTTGATGTATTTGATTTGGCCGAAACAATACCAGGTCCAAGTAGCAACACTTTAGGCGAACTCGCAAAAGAGCTCGGTATTGTTATTGTAGCTTCATTATTTGAGAAACGTGCTACGGGTCTTTATCACAATACCGCCGTGGTGCTTGAAAAAGACGGCAGCATTGCAGGTAAATACCGTAAAATGCATATTCCAGACGACCCAGGGTTTTATGAAAAATTTTACTTTACTCCCGGGGACTTAGGCTTTGAGCCTATTCAAACCTCAGTAGGTAAGCTTGGCGTACTGGTGTGTTGGGACCAATGGTTTCCTGAAGCCGCGCGCTTAATGGCAATGGCCGGTGCTGAACTTTTAATTTACCCAACAGCCATTGGCTGGGATCCACGCGATGATAAAGACGAGCAAACTCGCCAAAAAGATGCTTGGGTTATTTCACAGCGAGCGCATGCAGTTGCTAATGGCGTTCCGGTGATTAGCTGTAATCGAGTTGGTCATGAAAGCGACCCTAGCGGTCAAAGTGACGGCATTCAATTTTGGGGCAACTCGTTTATTGCAGGCCCTCAAGGCGAGATGTTGGCAGAGGCTGATAACCAAAATGAACAAATATTAATGGTAAAACTTGATCAAAAACGTAGCGAGAACGTAAGACGTATTTGGCCGTATTTACGCGACCGTAGAATTGATCATTATCAAGATTTAACAAAAATTTACCGTGACTAAATAATAATGTGGCTCTTACTCGTTAAGAGCCTAATTTAATGGAGTAATTAATGGCGTTTGAGCAATGGGCAGCCTTGCCTTGGGTAAAATCTCAAAAAGATAAAATTCAATGGGGCGAACTTCTAGGCAGTGGCTTAAGCATTGCTATTGCACAAGGTGTTAAGCAGCAAGACAACTTAGTGTTAATTGTTACCCCTGATACACCAAGTGCTCTGCGCCTTGAAACCGAATTAGAGTACTTGCTGCCTGATAACCCAGTAATGGTTTTTCCAGATTGGGAAACATTGCCTTATGATCACTTCTCGCCCCACCAAGATATTATTTCAGCACGTTTAGCAACACTCAACACACTGAAAAAAGAGCAACAAAGCGTACTCATTGTTCCGGTATCAACCTTGATGCTGCGCACTGCCCCAGCATCATTTATATACGGCTCAACGCTGAATTTTAAAGTAGGCGATAGATTAGATACTCATGCTCTGCGGGACAATTTAGAGCAAGCGGGTTACTTACATGTGCAACAAGTCATGGAGCATGGCGAGTACGCTATACGCGGCTCAATTGTTGATTTATACCCCATGGGGAGTAAGCATCCATTTAGGCTCGACTTTTTTGATGATGAGCTTGATACCATCCGTTTATTTGATGTGGAAACTCAGCGCTCAGACGAAAAAGTAGAAAAAATTGAGCTACTACCTGCTCATGAGTTTCCTACTAACGAATCAGATATTGAACGTTTCAGAATAAGCTATCGTGAAAAATTTGGCGCAAGTGCTGAGCAAGACTCAGTCTACATGCAGGTCAGCAAGGGTAATTGGCCAGCAGGTATAGAATATTACATGCCGCTGTTTTTTGAAGGCTTAGCAACCATTTTTGACTACTTGCCTGACTCAACAACCGTCATGCAATTAGGGGATTTAGAGCATGCAGCAGATAACTTTTGGCACGATGTTAATGTACGCTATGAGAACCGCCGAGTAGATCCTCTGCGCCCACTATTACCGCCCGATGAGTTATATCAGCCAATTAATGAGCTGTTTTCTAATTTAGGCAATTATGGCCGCATTCGTCTATCTCAAGCAAAGTTAGGCACAAAAGCAGGCAATAAAAATCTCGCAGTTAATGAGTTGCCCAATGTACGCATCGATCATAAACAACATCAACCCTACGATGCATTTATAAATTATGTGGCAGAACAAAAAAAGAAAAAAGGCCGAGTTGTTATTAGCGTTGAGTCGGACGGTCGACGCGAATCATTACTGAGTATATTAAAACCCAGCGGCTTAAAATTTAAAGAGTTTGATAGCTTTGAGCAGTTTACCAACAGCAGTAATGACGTTGGTTTAATTGTCAGTCCGCTTGAGCAAAGTGTGGTGCTTAGCACAAAACCTAGCTTGAGCATTATTACCGAGCAAGAATTGCTTGGGATTAAAGTATCACAACGTAGACGCCGTAAGCACAAGTATGAAGCAAGCCAAGACGCGTTAATTCGTAACTTAGCAGAACTTAAAGAAGGTCAACCGGTTGTGCACCTTGACCATGGTGTGGGCCGTTATCAAGGGCTGCAAACGATTGATGCCGCCGGTGTGGTGACTGAATTTGTGACTATTACTTATGCAGGTGAGGCAAAACTGTATGTGCCGGTATCGGCACTTCATATGCTTAGTCGTTACTCTGGGGGTGAAGAGGCCAGTGCGCCACTGCATAAGCTCGGCTCTGATGCCTGGGATAAAGCGAAAAAACGCGCCGCTGAAAAAGTACGCGATGTGGCTGCAGAGTTACTCGACATTTATGCACAACGCCAAGCTAAACCTGGTAATAAGTTTACGCTTGATGGCCAAGCTTATCGCCAATTTAGCGATAGCTTCCCGTTTGAAGAAACGGATGACCAGCGTAACGCCATTGAAGCGGTACTTGGTGACATGCAGTCAAAACAAGCCATGGATCGTTTAGTATGTGGTGATGTGGGTTTTGGTAAAACCGAAGTAGCCATGCGTGCAGCCTTTGTAGCGGTTAACGATAATAAGCAGGTGGCTATTTTAGTCCCTACCACCCTACTTGCTCAGCAACACTACGATAACTTTAAAGACCGCTTTGCTGATTTTCCAATTGAAGTGGGTGTGCTGTCACGTTTTAATTCGACCAAAGAGCAAAAAGAAACCCTTGAAAGAATGAGTGATGGCAAGCTAGATGTGGTTATTGGCACTCATAAATTGATTCAACAAGATATCAACTTTAAAGATTTAGGTCTGTTAATTGTTGATGAAGAGCATCGATTTGGGGTTCGTCAAAAAGAAAAAATTAAAGCCCTGAGAGCAGATGTTGACATACTCACTCTGACCGCAACCCCTATTCCGCGTACATTAAATATGGCGATGAGTGGCATGCGTGATTTATCAATTATTGCCACTCCACCGGCTAAACGTTTAGCGGTTAAAACCTTTGTACGCCAACGCGACGAAGAGCTTATTCGCGAAGCGGTACTACGTGAAATTAAACGTGGCGGCCAAGTATACTTTTTACATAACAACGTAGAAACCATTGAACGTGTCGCTCAAGAAATTAGCGAATGGGTGCCAGAAGCAACAGTAACCTCTGCACATGGTCAAATGCGAGAGCAAGAGCTTGAGCAAATAATGACTGATTTTTATCATCAAAAATACAATGTTCTTGTGTGTACCACGATTATTGAGACCGGTATTGATGTGCCCACAGCAAACACCATAATTATGGATAGAGCCGATAAACTTGGTCTTGCTCAGCTACACCAATTACGCGGACGTGTAGGTAGAAGCCATCACCAAGCCTATGCTTATTTACTTACCGGCAACCCTAAGGCACTCTCTAAAGATGCGAAAAAACGTTTAGACGCGATTGCATCACTGGAAGATTTAGGTGCAGGCTTTGCCTTAGCAACTCATGATTTAGAAATTCGTGGTGCGGGTGAGTTATTAGGCGATGATCAATCAGGGCAAATGCAAACCATTGGCTTTAATTTATATATGGAAATGCTTGAGCAGGCCGTTAACGCGCTTAAAAATGGTCAAGAGCCAACTCTTGAAAATCTATTACAAAAACAAACAGAAGTAGACTTAAAGTTACCTGCCTTGTTACCTGATGATTATATTCATGATGTTAACGCGCGTTTAGGTATGTACAAGCGAGTAGCAAGTTGTGCTAACCTTGCTGATATTGATGAGCTTCAAGTTGAATTAATAGACCGCTTTGGTTTATTACCCGATGCAGCTAAAAACTTATTTAGTTTACAACAACTAAAGATGCAAGCGAGTAATCTAGGCATAACCAAAATAGAGGCTAACCCGAAAGGGGGCTACTTTGAGTTTAGTCAAAATACTAAGGTTAATCCTAGCTTCATTATTGGTTTGATACAAAGTGCGCCACATATTTATAAGATGGATGGCGCAAATAAATTACGCTTTGCCATTAGCGAGGCGAATGCCCGTGAACGCTTAAAAATGATCACTGCTATGATTACAGATTTCGAAAAAAAGGTTAGCCATTAATGTTGCTGAAAAAATCGCTGGTTGTTTTATGCTGCTTGTTTAGTAGTACTGCATTTGCAGAGCGTTGGTTTGAAGTAGAAGTGTTGATATTTAAACAACGCCCTGCTCCATACCTACAAGAAGACTTTAGCTTAAAGCACGACGCTATAGAAGATAAAAATACCTTAGATTTACTAAGCCCTGTTTATAAAAAGCAAGCAATGGACGCGTGTATAAATGGCGATCCGCGTTTTCAAAAACGTTCCTTTGCTGACACTCTAGTCAACTCAAATCCTCAGTCAGCAGCGTGTAACGACAGCATTGATTATGTAAAAAGTTACGATGTGTTACCAGTAATACCTCAAGCACCAGCACAAGAGACGATGGAGCAAACTTACCTGCTAGCCCCTGAGCAGTTACAGTTTGAGTCACAACGCCAAGCGTTAAACCGCAAAGGGCTAATCCCTTTATTGCATACTGGGTGGCGATTTGAAGGTGCGAGCAAATCACGTTCGCCTAGTATTCACTTGTTTGCAGGCAGCCAATTAAAAAACAATATGAACACCGCGATTAGTTACGCCGATTCTGATTTTATTAGCTTAATAAATAGACCTGAGCCACTATTTGACGAAGCTCAATCTTCCGACATGAAATGGGAGTTAGATGGGCTATTTAAAATACACTTGCGCCATTACTTATTTATTAATGCACACTTTGATATAAGTGAAAAACGTGACAATGGCGATCTAGAGTCAGCCCGTTTTTCACAGTTTAGACGGGTGTTTAGTGAAGACATTCATTATTTTGATCACCCTCGTATGGGGATGATTGTGCAAATTCGAAAATTTAACCATTAACAGTATTTAGGGTCTGTTGACCTTTGCAAATTTAACCTTGAAAGATCAACAGACCCCAATCAAAGGAAAATAACAATGAAAAAATTACTCATTATTGCAGCGGCACTGACTCTTGCTGCTTGTTCAAAAGTAAACTTAGAAAATTATGAAAAGATTAAAATTGGTATGGACAAAACAGAAGTTGAAGCTCTTTTAGGCAGTGCTGATAATTGTGTAGAAAAAACACTGCATACTAGTTGTACTTGGGGTAATGACGCTAAAAATATCGAAATTACCTTAGTATCAGACAAAGTAACGCTATACAGCAAAAAAGGACTAACGGATAAATAGTCTAGTTTAGTTTAAGTAAAGAAGAGGAATAACCTGTGTTATTCCTCTTTTTTAGTGTCACTGGTGTAAATTAGCTCTATATTAACAATTTTACTGCGATTTAAAGTGATTTTATAGCGTTGATACAGCGCATTATCAGATTCGGTTAAAACCAATACCATATTTAATTGGTAGCGTCTTTCGACTCCCTGCTTAGAAATTTTATTATTTTCTAAATGGTACAGCTTCCCTTCCCCCTTTTTTAAATAACGTGCAAACGGTGCAAGATTAAATTGCAGTGTTTGCTGTAAGCTATCGTAGCCTGGCAAAAACTCTTTAGCACTGACCCGCGTTTCACTAGCAAAATGCAGCCATTGCGCCGCCTGTTTATTTTGCTGACGACGCTTAGAGAAAATTTTCCTCACTTCTTTAGGGATTTTTTTAAACCGCGTGTATTCTAACCAAATAAACTGGCTCGCTACTTTATCTTTTGTAATACTGTTTTTAAAAATAAACCGCCATTTTGGCCGCCCTCGCACAATAGCACGCCAAATAATACGGGTAATATCTTCTTTAAATATTTCTCTCAGCCCGTAAATAACCCCTAAAATTAAAATTAATGAAGCGGTTATTTCAGTAAAGGTAGAGCGCGCATTGAGTATTACTACCATCACAAAAGCCATTATAACGGCTGTTACAGAGCCTTTTACCAAACGTTTTAAATAACTATTTAGATAACGGGTTTGGCGCTGCAAAATCACTCCATGCTCTATTAAACGCTGTAATAGGCGCATTTTATTGGTAATTCTGTTGGCGTCTTTAAGTGTTGAGTCAGAATTATATTGTTGCTCTGCCCGATACTCACTCTCTGACTTACAAAAGTTTAATAAGTCATTTCGCTCTTTAGCGTGATCGCTACTACGCGGCCCTTCATCAAGCAGCTTTAAAAACGTTTGTTCAATCTGCCAGCTTAGGTAGTTATCGGCATTGGTATAAAACGGGATCAGCTTTTCGTTATCAGGGGTGTAACGTCTGAGTTTTCTGAGTAGACTTTGGCTTTGCTCGCAAAGCTCCATAGCCCGTTGATAAAATTCATCGCTTTCTTGAATTTTTAACGCATCTTTAATATCAGCATCAATAGCAAGGCGTACTTGATAACAATATAAATTTAGATTTTGTCGGTAGTCTTGTTGCTCCCCTTTGTTTTTACTCACAAAGCGGCTTCTTACCAATGGAAGATGGATATTATTAGCGTTGTAGGCTACAAAAGATTTAAATTGATTATTAAAGTAAGACTCTTCGCTAAGTGTTTGTGCATTAATACCCATTTCATTTGGGATAGAAAAATAAAGATCGAGACGCTGCTCTGCACGCGGTGATAATTGCGGTTCAATAACAAACGATAAATTTTCGTCTTGCTTTAACAATGATGCCTCCTTTGGTTATCTACCTGAGTTTACGTGCCTCTTTAATTTTGTTCAACAAAAAAGGCCTAGTAAATACTAGGCCTTTTAATGGTTCTAATTAGTTAAAATTAGAATTTAACGTTTACGCTTGCGAAGATACGCGAACCAATTACGTCGTAAAGCTCAGGAACAGTACCCATGTCATTACCACCTAGCACGGTCTCAGGCTCTTTATCAAAGATATTATTCATACCACCTGTTAAACGAACATCGTCGTTTAAGTTGTAGCTCATAGAGATATCATGGTAAACAGTGTCGTCTGTGCTAAAGAATTCGCCATAGTACTCACCGTCCATACCTTTAATGTAACGAGCGTTGTAAAGCACGCTGATATCATCATTAATATCGTAGTTAACTGAAAGGTTTGACTTAATTTCAGAGTAACCACCAATGTTACCATCAATAGTACCTGTGTAATCAATTTCGTCTTGCTCAAACTCAATTAAGTAAGTGGTGTCTAGGTTGATACGGTAGTTATCAGCTGTATAAGAGATATTCCAGTCAATACCTGATGTATCTTGTGCGCCAACATTTGTTAATGCAGAACTTAATTCAGATAAGTCACCATCAGCTGTAATGTTTACTGCTGCACATGATTGCGTATTTCCAGCAAAACAGTTACGCATTTCATTTTGTACATCTAAACGCGTAATTGCATTAGTGATATCAAACTTCCAGTAATCTAATGTAGTTGATAAACCGTCTGCAACTTCCCACACTAAACCGAACGTGAATGATCTGCTTTCTTCTGCTTGAAGATTATCATCGCATGTGTAATTAACTTCGATTTGTGGATCTTGCTCGTTACCCCATGGATCTTCTAGGTAATCGAATGAACCTGTATTACCGCCAAACAGCTCAGCAACATTTGGGGCTCTAAAACCAGTAGCAAGTACAGAGCGAACCATAAAGCTATCGGTTACATTCCAAGTAGCACCTAGTTTCCACGTTGTTTCACCACCAAATGTTGAGTAGTTATCGTAACGTGCAGCACCTTCTAGAGTAACTGAATCAAGCACTGGCATAGACGCTTCAAAGTATACAGATTGAACAGAGTAATCACCGTCTGTCGGATCTTGCTGCGCTGCTGTACTTTCGCCTCTTTGAGTAATTAAATCTGGCGTGTAAAAACCACTTTCAAATCTATTTTCTACACCAATTGCGTAACCAATGTCACTTTCTGTAACAGCACTGTATCCCGCAGATAGAATGAACTGCTCATTACCACCTTCGTTTGACTCTGTGTAAAGAGAGTTGCTTGATACTAAAAGCTCACGATTAATTGCATCACCACTGAACCAAAGGGCTTGGTCACCATAAATGCTTTGTTCCATGTTTCCTGCATGGATTGAGTTTTGAACCTTATCTTCTGAGTCATTACGACCGTAAGTTGCGCTGATATCCCAGCTTGCATCGTTATCTAAAAGACCTTGCAATGCAACAGACGCTCTGTATGTATCGGTTTTTTGCTCATAGATACGCGGGCCCGCATCAACCATTCTGCGGCGGTACTCTAATGAATCGGCTAATACACCATCTTCATCGATAAATGCATTAGTGTATGTATTACTAAGCTTTGTAGTATCTAAATCAATACTTGCAGGCTGTGGCGCTAACTGCTGGCTTGAATCACGACGTGTGTACATTAAATCAACGTTAAACGTTGTATCTGAATCAAGTTCTTTATTGAAGCTACTGAATACACTATATAAATCACTTGGTGTTTGTGCATAGCTTGAAGGTGTGTAGTCATAACAAGTGTCACGATCTTTAAATCCACCTTGGCCATTTGGCGCTTTGCCACCTAAAGTACCTTCTGGAATATAAGAAGAACAACCTGGCTCAACAAATTTACGATCTGATTGAATGATATCGCCACGGTTTGTGTACTGAGCACCAAATACTAGGTTACCGTCAGCCACTTGCATACCATGAAGTAAACTAACACCATAGTTTGTGCCATCGCCTTTGGTAGTTTGACTACCTTCAACGTTTACTTCAGAGCCTTCAAAATCTTTTTTCGTGATGATATTTACAACACCAGCGATAGCGTCTGAACCGTAAACAGCTGATGCACCATCTTTTAAGATTTCGATTGATTTAATCATTGCAACCGGAATCGTATTTAAATCAACAGAAGAATCAGCACCAGTGCCTGATGAAACCATACGACGGCCGTTTAATAAAACCAGAGTACGCTGTGCACCCATACCACGAAGATTAACTGTAGCAGAGCCACCAGAGCCATTGTTACTAGTTCCACCTAAGCTCATACCTGCAGCTGACGGTTGGTTTGAAAGCACATCAGCAACTGAGGTGTAGCCACTTTTAGCAATAAAGTCATCACCAATTACAGTGATTGGACTAGCCGTTTCCATATCAGTACGGTTAATGCGAGAACCCGTTACTTGAATTTTTTCAATTGACTTTGCTGCTTCGTCTGCAGCTAAAACCTGAACACTTGAGAACATTGGGATTGCTGCAATAACAGCTAAACCAAGAGTTGATTTTTTCATGAATGAACCCTACTTGTTGAATTTACCTAAATTGGCAACACTCACTTTTATGAGATTTTTGAGTGAGCGGGAGCAACTTAGGCGCCCTTAACTGAATGAAAACTTAACAACAGAATAATAAAAGACCACCCTTATTTGCATGTACACAAAAAAGGTACCGTTGTTAAGCATTGTTTCATTGTTAATTAATAAAAACACTTAAAAATCAATCGCTAAAGCAAGCTTAATCACATAAAAAACACACGTGAAATCAAATGGGTTAAGTTTGTAATCAAATGTAATTATCGGGGTGGTGTGCCCTAAACAGGAAAATTAACATGTTAATCACAGATCGTTATTAAAAAGGTAAAACTAGGTGTTAATTACTAACCATATTTATGCAAGTAGATTGTTTATTTAGTCTGAATAATTTTGCTATATGCTTTAACCAGGTAAATTTTATGCTTATAGTGAATTTCGAGCTCACTACACATTAATAAAAAACAGCTGTTAAATCGACGAGGGCTTTATAAATGTATTTGTGGATAATAAAGGATGGCTATAATCTTTAAAGCAAGTAGATGTGTAAAAGGGATACTTATTTATTAAGTTAAAATACTTACACTAACAGACGTGCTTCAGTTTCAGGTAACTACTACATGTGAGGTAAAGGACAATGGGCTTTGCCACTAGAGTTATACGGAAATAGCGTAGTTGAAAAACCACACTATAGTAAAAACTTTCAATAAGTGACGCTAAAATAGTAATCAACATTACTACTTATGCCAGTATTTTTATTGCTAGTAGTAAGTACAAGCTTCCACACCATATTTTGCTCTGAGCAAATCCCAACCATAGTATCGGCCAACCAAATATTCCTTTGCTCGGTAAACTGCAATGGAATGTAACCCATATACATAGTTACTCCCTCCAATTTAGCCGCTGTTATTGTTAGATCATTAGGTAAGTGAGCATAAATTGAAAACGGTGTCTCTGGTGATAAGATTTCTTCGCTTAACCAAACCTTAACTTGATTTTCAAAATGACATGGTTTGTTATTTTTACACTCGGTTTGCGATTGGCTTACTTTTGCTGTTGATGTTGATGTTGATGTTGATCCAGAAAAGTCACAACCTAGTAAAAATAATAGAAAAGAAAGTAAGCATACTCTATATATATACATGCAGGTTCTCAAATATCTAATGTATGGGCCCAACATTTAGGGCAAGTTGGTTGATTATCGGCTTTAATGAGTGAGTAAGGTACAAATCACCTCAAAAAATAGACAGCAACTCAATAAAGTTTGATTGATGTCATATTATTACGCAATTGACCTATCTTTTTAAGGCCAAAAAATTTATCATTTCAACCGCAAAAAAAACAAGTATTTCTTGAGATTATTATCTTTAACAACCACATATTGTGGGGTTTGGATAGTATACTTTGGAATAATAGTAGGTCCTACTTTAACAAGTAGGTAATTCATTTCTAAACGCATTTATTGCAGCGGAAGCCAGAAAATGAGCCAAACAGTAGCATCACAAACTGAGTACAATTATAAAGTTGTACGCCAATTCGCTATTATGACAGTGATTTGGGGCATCGTTGGCATGGGTATTGGGGTTCTGATTGCTGCCCAACTAGCTTGGCCAGCACTTAACTTTGACACACCATGGTTAACTTACTCTCGACTTCGTCCGTTACACACGAACGCAGTAATTTTCGCATTTGGTACAAGTGCTCTTTTTGCGACGTCTTATTACGTCGTACAACGCACATGTCAAACGCGCCTTCTTTCAGATAAATTAGCCGCCTTCACCTTTTGGGGTTGGCAGTTAGTGATTGTTCTAGCAGCAATTACTCTACCTATGGGTATTTCAAGTTCTAAAGAGTATGCAGAACTTGAGTGGCCTATCGATATCTTAATTGCTGTTGTTTGGGTAACGTACGCTGTTGT
The DNA here is from genome assembly GCF_005887265.1 of Pseudoalteromonas sp. S1608. Classification (GTDB taxonomy): domain Bacteria; phylum Pseudomonadota; class Gammaproteobacteria; order Enterobacterales; family Alteromonadaceae; genus Pseudoalteromonas; species Pseudoalteromonas undina. The sequence goes on along the minus strand of NZ_PNDK01000031.1, from coordinate 58,600 downwards.
ATTTATGGGCACTATTGCTAAACGTAAAGTGGCTCATATTTATGTAGCTAACTGGTTCTATGCTGGTTTCATTATTACTGTTGCAGTACTTCATATTGTTAACAGCATGGCTGTTCCTGTCTCACTAACTAAATCATACTCAATTTACGCCGGTGCGGTTGATGCAATGGTTCAGTGGTGGTACGGACACAACGCTGTAGGTTTCCTTCTTACTGCTGGTTTCTTAGGTATGATGTATTACTTTGTACCAAAGCAAGCAGGTCGTCCAGTTTACTCATACCGTTTATCGGTTGTTCACTTCTGGGCACTTATCTCGCTTTACATTTGGGCAGGCCCTCACCACCTTCACTACACTGCGCTTCCTGATTGGACGCAAAGCTTAGGTATGGTGATGTCTATTATCTTATTTGTACCGTCTTGGGGTGGTATGATCAACGGTATTATGACGCTTTCAGGTGCATGGCATAAGCTACGTACTGACCCGGTACTTCGTTTCTTAGTTGTTTCATTGTCTTTCTACGGTATGTCGACATTTGAAGGCCCAATGATGGCAATTAAATCTGTAAATGCGTTATCGCACTACACAGATTGGACTGTAGGTCACGTACACTCAGGTGCATTAGGTTGGGTTGCAATGATTTCTATCGGTGCTATCTACCACCTTATTCCTGCGTTATTCTCGCAAGGTCGTATGTACAGCATTAAATTAATCAATACACACTTCTGGTTACACACTGTGGGTGTTGTTTTATACATTGTTGCAATGTGGATTTCAGGTGTAATGCAAGGCCTAATGTGGCGTGCAGTTAACTCTGACGGTACATTAATGTACAGCTTTGTTCAGTCGTTAGAAGCCTCTCATCCTTTCTATGTTATGCGTTTCTTAGGCGGTGTATTCATCGTTACAGGTATGCTGGTTATGGCTTATAACGTTTATCGTACAGTTTCAGCGAAAAATAACTCGCTAGAACTTGATGAACAAGCGCAGTTAGCATAACGGAGTCAGATAATGAGCAATAAAAATTCGCAAAATAAACACGAAATTATCGAGAAAAATATCGGCCTTATGGCCATCTTGACTGTTTTCGCAATCAGCTTTGGTGCATTGGTAGAAATTACTCCGCTAATGTTCCAAGACGACACAACTAAACCAGTTGATGGGTTACGCCCGTTAAATGCGCTAGAGTTTGAAGGTCGTGATATTTATGTGCGTGAAGGTTGCGCTAACTGTCACTCACAGATGATTCGTCCATTTCGTGATGAAGTTGAGCGCTATGGTCATTACTCGGTTGCGGGTGAATCAGTATGGGATCACCCATTCCTGTGGGGCTCTAAACGTACTGGTCCTGACTTAGCCCGTGTAGGTAAACGTTACTCAGACGACTGGCATTATGCGCACTTAGTTGACCCTCGTGCAGTGGTTCCTGAGTCGAATATGCCAGGCTTCCCTTGGTTAGCAGAGAACACGCTTGATACAAGCTTAACTCTGAAAAAGCTACAAATTTTCCGTGACACGTTTGCTATTAACCCAGAAAACCCAAAACACCCGGGTTTAGGTTATGGCAGTGACGAGGAATTAATCGCTGACATTGCTAAAGTTGACGCAATGAATGACGGTAAAGGTGCAACAGAAATGCAAGCCCTTATTGCTTATTTGCAACAACTTGGCACACATTTGAAGTAGATTATTATGGACTACGGGACATACAGAGGCATTTTGACTCTGGTAATTTTAGTATTATTTATTGTGATTGTTGGATGGGCATATAGCAAGCGTAGTAAAAGTCGTTTTAAAGACGCTGCTAATGTCATATTTGAAGATGAAAAAAAACACAACAATACACTCTCTAACGAGGAAAAGGGGTCTGAGAAATGACTAGCTTTTGGAGTATATGGGTTATTGTATTAACCCTTGCATGCTTAATCATTATCTTTGGTCTACTAGTTTGGAACTTAAAAAACTATGTAGGTGTAAAAGAAGGTGAAAGCTGTGGACATGAGTTTGACGGCATTGAAGAATTAAACAATCCACTACCAAAATGGTGGACTTACATGTTCTTCGCAACGTTTGTATGGTCTGTTTATTACTTAGCAGCTTACCCGGGTTTAGGTAACTGGGAAGGCTTAGCAAAGTGGACCAGCTCAAACCAAGGTGTTACTTCTTTAACTGAATCGAAAGAAGCAGTCATTGATGCTAAAGAAGATGGCCGCTTTGTAAAGCTAGATGCAGAATATCGCGCTGCTGAAGAGCGTTTTGGCCCAATTTTCAATGAATTGGCACAAATCCCTGTTACTGATTTAGTAGAGTCTAAGTTTGCTGGTGATGCAGCACAACAAGTAGCACTAGAGAACGGTACTAAACATGAGCAAACGCAAGGTCAACTAGCGGTTGAAATTGGTCAGCGCTTATTTGCTCAAAACTGTGCGCAATGTCATGGCTCTGATGCTCGAGGTGGTACAGGCTTCCCTAACCTAACAGATAAAGATTGGTTATACGGTGGTACACCTGACAAAATCAGAGAAACATTACTTTTAGGCCGTGTTGCAGCAATGCCACCTTGGGGTGATGCATTAGGTGAGCAAGGCGTTAAAGAAATGACAGCTTATGTACTTAGCCTATCTGGTCGTACTGTAAACCAAAAAGATGCCGATGCAGGTAAAGCGAAATTCGCGATGTGTGCAGCATGTCATGGTGCAGATGGTAAAGGTTCAGTAGCGCACAACTTACCGTTTGGTGCACCAAATCTAACTGATAACATTTGGTTATACGGTGGTTCTCAACGTGCAGTTGAAGAAACACTTAACCATGGCCGTGCTGGTGTAATGCCTGCTTGGAAAGAGATTTTAGGCGAAGATAAAATTCACCTATTAACTGCTTACGTTTACAGCTTATCGCAAGATAAATAACGATAAAGTTAACAAAACGTTTCAGTTTTAATCTTTTTATTTCAATAGATTAATACAGATCAAAAAAGCCTCCACTCGGAGGCTTTTTTTTAGTCTTTTCGTTCTATTTATTATAATATAGCCGCACATTAATTAATTTTAGAGCGACTATGCAACCGACTCCGTGGTATAAAAATTTTTGGCCTTGGTTTTTAATCTTCTTTCCATTAGCTGCAATTATTGGCTGCATTAGTTTATTTATTACAGCCATTGGTAACGGCCCAGATATGGTTGTGGACGATTACTATAAAAAAGGCAAAGCAATCAACTTAGAGCTGATCAAGTTTGATAAAGCAAAAGCCTTGTATTTACATGGTGACCTAAATGTATCTGATGAGCGAGTAAGCTTTAAATTTACTAAAGGCGATACCAGTAATATTCACGCGCTAAAATTATCGTTTTTTCATCGCACTATAAAAGCACATGATTTTGAAGCTACCCTCACTCCAAATGCTAATCAAGAGTTTACTGCATTATTAGAAAGCTACACGCCTGGTGCTTACTCAGTGTTTATTGAACCCGTTGATGCTAGTTGGAAAATGAAAGAAAGTATTACTTTACCAACCACAGCCACCGTTTTAGTTACTCCTAATTATAAGTAGTATTTAGTATGTCTAAAAATTGCTTTCATTGTCTTGAAAGTGTGCCGGCAGGGTTTAACGCACACGTTATTATAGACAATACCGCTGAGCCAATGTGTTGCATTGGCTGTCAAGCGGTTGCTCAAAACATCATTGACCAAGGAATGACCGACTACTACAAATACCGCACCGTAAGTGCCGGCAAAGTAGAGCAACTTGTCCCTGAACAGCTCGCTTTTATTAAAAGCTATGACAATGAAGATATCCAAGATGAGTTTATTAGCACGCATAACGACAACTCTGAGGTATTACTGAGTGTTGAGGGTATAACCTGCGCCGCCTGTGCATGGCTAATTGAAAAGCAATTATTGAACCTTAAATCGGTAAAACGCGTTGATGTAAATACCTCAACAAATCGTGCCATGATCCACTGGGACAAAAATGCTACGCCTTTAAGTGAACTAATCACCTCGCTGGCTGAAATAGGCTATAAAGCGTACCCCTTCCAATCAGACTTAGAAGCCCAGCAAAAGCAACAAACTGCCAAAGCGTATATTCGTCGTCTTGGTGTTGCAGGTTTGATGACCATGCAAGTGATGATGTTTGCCTTTGCAATGTACTTTGGCATGTTCTCTGGGATGGATAGCAATTTTGAACAGTACTTTAGATGGATCAGTTTAATTCTAGCCACTCCAGTCATTTTATACAGCGCCCTGCCCTTTTTAAGTAATGCAATTAATGGCTTAAAATCAAAACAGCTGAATATGGACTTGCCAGTATCATTGGCTATTTTTGGTGCTTATGGCGCTAGCTGTTATGCCACAGTAATGGAAGTAGGCGAAGTTTACTTTGAATCTATTTGTATGTTTACCTTTTTACTGTTATTAGGTAAATACTTAGAATTTAGAGCGCGTTTAAAAGCCAGTGAATTTACTGCCAACTTGCAAAAGTTGTTACCACTTACTGCACGAACGCTCGATGAGCAAGGTAATGAACACATCATTGCCGCCAAAAAACTCAAACTTAACGATATTGTGTTAATAAAGGCTGGCGAAACCATTCCTGCTGATGGCATATTGGTTAAAGGCAGTACCAGTGTTGATGAGTCTATGATGACCGGCGAACATCAACCAGTACGAAAGTATATTGATCATAATGTGTATGCGGGTACGTTGAATCATGATGGTATTATTGAAATAAAAATCAATAAACTAGGCCAAAACACCCTACTTAATCAAATTATTCGCCTGCAACATAATGCCCTAACAAAACGCCCAAGACTGGTTGAAATTACCGACAAAGTAGCGCAGTGGTTTGTTGCTGTATTATTGGTGTTTGCCTCTCTAACCGCCATTGGTTGGTACCAGGTAGACCCTGATGTTGCTTTTTGGATCACTATATCGGTGTTAGTGGCCACTTGCCCGTGCGCATTAAGCTTAGCAATTCCCACCGCATTAACGTGTGCTGTAGCAACCTTAACCCGCAAAGGTATACTAATTAAGCAAGCACATGTGCTAGAAACCCTATCAAAGCTCACTTTATTTGCTTTTGATAAAACCGGTACGCTTACACAAGGTAAATTTAGCCTCGACGTGGTAGATATACTTAATGATAACTACAGCAAAGAGCAAATTCTTGATATTGCAGCCCAGCTTGAAAGTTACTCTGAACATCCTATTGCCAGTGCATTTAAGGAGTTTAAGGGACAACGTAAATTTGACGATGTACAACTGCATCCAGGTATTGGGATAAGCGCTCAGTTTGATAATACCCATTACGCTATTGGTAAAAGTGGCTGGTTTGACACAAAAAAAACCAACGCACAAGCAACGCTTTACATAAACAAGCAGGCTGTTACACGCTTTTACTTTGTAGATAAAGTTAAAGCTGATGCCGATAAGCTCATTAATGTTTTACAAGCGGCTAACCTTAGTTGCCATATGCTAACTGGTGATGCATCTGATGCCGGTGCCAAAGTCGCTAAAAAATTAAAGCTTGATTCAGTACTTGCAAGCTGCAGTCCAAAAGATAAACAAGTCGCAGTTGAACGCTGGTCATCGCAAGGTGAAATTGTTGCTATGGTTGGTGATGGCGTAAACGACAGCCCAGTATTTGCCAGCGCCCATTTATCTATCGCCATGGAAACCGGTGCCGATATATCTAAAAATAGTGCTGATGTTGTATTGCTAAACAGTGACTTAGCTTCTATCTCGCATTTGTTAACTATTGCTAAACAAACACGACATATAATTAAGCAAAACTTGGCGCTTTCTTTATTATATAATGGCTCTATATTACCGCTAGCGGCTATGGGCTTAGTTGCGCCATGGATGGCCGTTATTGGTATGTCTGCCAGCTCTATTATTGTGATATGTAATTCACTAAGGCTATTAAAGTTATGAGCATAATTTATATTTTAGTTCCTATCGCTATTTTGTTTGTATTAATTGCTATTGGCGTATTTTTTTGGGCAGTAAAAGGCGAGCAATTCTCTGATTTAAACAAGCAAGGCCATAGTATTTTGTTTGAAGACGACAAAGAGCAGCACAATAAAAGTAATGATTGACCCTATTTTTGTTAGCGCTTTTTTAATGGGCTTAATTGGCAGTGGTCATTGCATTGCTATGTGTGGTGGTATTGCCAGCTCATTGCAACTTGCCAGCAATAAACGTCAAACGTGGTTATATTCTCTAGCTTATAACAGCGGTCGAGCTTTAAGTTATATGCTAGCAGGAGCCCTTGTTGCGGGTATTAGTAGCCAGTTTGCTACGCAAAATTCTGCCTTTTCATTATTTTTGTCATTTTTAGCCGGTATTTTTATGTTACTGGTTGGCGTTTATATTATGCGCCTAGCCGCCACCTTACAGTGGCTCGAAAAACTAGGTAAAACCCTCATTTGGCAGCACTTAATTAAACTTAATAAGTATTTAATGCCCATTGATTCGCCTCTAAAAGCGCTTGGTTATGGTGCGTTATGGGGCTGGTTACCGTGCGGTTTAGTATATTCTGCACTTACTTGGGCAATGACCAGTGGCAGTGCCATTAATGGTGCTTTAGTTATGCTGGCATTTGCCCTAGGCACATTTCCTGCCATGATCACCTTAGGCATGGCTGCACAAAAGCTAAATACGCTTTTTAATCACCCATGGACACGAATAACATTAGGCAGTGTTATCATTTGGTATGGTATCTACCTCCTGATCATTGCAACAGATAAGCTAGTGCATTAACATTATAAAATGTCGTGCATAGAAATTTAACGGATTGAACTTATGGATTTTTCTCAAAGTCGTGCTAAAGGTAATTGTGCCATTAGCTGTAATAATTGCAGTATTAGCCAGTTATGTTTACCATTTTCTTTAAATGGCCAAGAAATGGATAAACTTGATGAGATCATTGAGCGAAAAAAACCATTACACAAGGGTGACTACTTATTTGAATCGGGCGCGCCTTTAAATGCAATTTTTGCGGTTCGTTCAGGTTCGTTTAAATCGTATACCTTGTCTGAGCAAGGCGATGAACAAATTACCGGCTTTCACTTAGCTGGCGACCTTGTTGGGTTTGATGCCATCAATAAAATGCAGCACCAAAGCTTTTCTCAAGCACTAGAAACCTCAATGGTATGTGAAATCCCCTTTGATACACTTGACGAACTCGCTGGTAAGTTGCCTAAGCTTCGCCAACAAATTATGCGTTTAATGAGTAGTGAAATAACCTACGATCAAGAAATGCTGCTATTACTTAATAAAAAGTCTGCCGAAGAACGCCTAGCGAGTTTTATTTATAATTTATCAGAGCGTTTTGGTGAGCGTGGTTTTTCACGTAAAGAATTTAGATTTACCATGACCCGCGGTGAAATTGGCAACTACCTCGGTTTAACAGTTGAAACTATTAGCCGTTTATTGAGCCGTTTTCAAAAAGCAGATTTAATCAAAGTAGAAGGCAAGTTTATTACTATTTTAGATAATGACGCGCTTGCGAAAACAGCTGCGATTGTAAAGCCACGTTAATAAATCAATAAATTGATATAGAACAATAATCTTAGTGCTCCCCCCTTTAACTGTTGTGTATTTGCGTTACACTAAATGTATAACTGTTAAGTGAATGGAGTAGCACAATGGAAACGATTAAACGTATTATCGCGGTTATTGACCCAACTAAAGACGATCAAAATGCCCTCGCGCGTTCAATAGATTTAGCCAAAAAATCGGGTGCGAGCATTACCGCCTTTATGACGGTTTATGATTTCTCTTACGAAATGACTACTATGCTATCAGGCGATGAACGTGAAGCAATGCGCCAAGCCGTCCTCAAAGATCGCGAGCTATGGCTTAAAGATCTAATCTCTCCTTATCAAAATATTAATATTGATACGCAAGTTATTTGGCATAATCGCCCATACGAGGCAATAATTAATACCGTTATCAATGATAAATACGACTTGGTTATCAAAGGTACTCATCAACACGGTGCGCTTAAAGCGGTCATTTTTACTCCTACAGACTGGCACTTAGTCAGAAAGTGTCCAACGCCCGTTTTATTTGTCAAAGATATGCAATGGCCAGCACAAGGGAATATTTTAGCTGCTGTGAACGCAGTCAGTGAAAATGAGCAGCACTTATCACTTAATAAACGCATAATTAAAGATGCACAATTTTTATGTGAACTAGCTAATGCTAAACTTAACTTAGTCAATGCCTACCCTGCTACACCGGTAAATATTGCCATAGAAATCCCAGAATTTAATCCTGGGCTTTACAATGAATCGGTTAAAAAACATCATATTGAATCAACCAATCAACTAGCTAATGAGTTTAACCTAACCTCTGATCAATGCTTTATTGAAGAGGGATTGCCAGAAGATGTGATACCGGATGTTGCAAGTCGTTTAAATAGTGAGTTAGTGGTTATTGGCACTGTTGGACGTACTGGCTTAAGTGCTGCATTAGTGGGTAACACCGCTGAGCATGTAATTGACAGCCTCGATTGTGATGTACTTGCATTGAAACCTGATGGCTATGTAAGTCCACTCGCAGAAAGTTAACGTTTGCTGTAGCTGTGATATTACATATGGCATATAATACGCCCCTTTATTTTTAGCAATTAATTTTGCCGTACTGTTTATAAGGGGGCGTAGTGTCTCATTCTGCTCAAGCCAAAGCTCAACACAACTTAAATAAGCTTCAAAAGCGTTTACGCCGCCTCACAGGTCAAGCTGTCATGGATTTTAACATGATAGAAGAAGGTGATCGTATCATGGTGTGCTTATCGGGCGGAAAATTATATTAAATATCTTTTTTGTGTTTATTAATATTTTTTTTGTTTCTTCCAACTTATTATTCTATAAGAAAAAATTAAAGTCACTCATTAATATTTAGATTCTTTTTTGCTCTTTTTGTAAAGTACGCTATATTTTATAAATCCACTTATAGTAATGATTGGTTTTGTAAAGTATGAATGTTAGTCAATATAAAGTTGGATCTAAGCGCTTTATAGCCTTTATTGGCTTAAATGATATTCCTATTTTACCTCTAGCAAATACGTTTCTATATGATGTATTTTTAAACACATCATATTCAACCAAACTCCGTGTAGCGTATGAACTCAAAACCGTACTTAATTATTTTGACGCAGAAGCAATTGATCTAGAGCTTAGAGTTAGCTCTGGTTTGTATATAAGTGCGAGTGAATTAAGTCATTTCTATGGGGAGATGCGCCTAAAAAAAGATTCGTTTTCACAAAAAAATCTATTTTCAGTACCTGATAATAGTGAAAGTAAATATATCAGGAATGCAATTTCAGCATCATCATTTAATAAAAACAAAGTATCAACAGAAACAACAACAGGCAGAATAAGAACTCTTAGGAAATATTTAGTATATATCCATGAACACTATCATGGTGATCGACAAGCACCGCCCAATTTAAAGGATTCATATAATAGGGTTATTTCAAAGTTAAAATTACGAGAAAGCTATACTCAAGATACTAATAAAGTTTCAAGTGTAGAGTTAGTTGAAACTGTAATACCTGATGAAATTTATGATTCATTTAAAGAAATAGTTTTACCTAGTTCAAAAGATAATCCTTTTAAAAAATGTAGATTACGCAATTATTTAATTCTATCAATATTGAGACAAACTGGTATTAGAAGAAGTGAGGTCTGTAAGTTAAAAATTTCTGATTGCCAATTTTATGGTGATTATAACAAGATAAAGATTTATTCAAGCCCAGATGATCCTACTGATACTAGATTAAATAAACCTGATAAAAAGTGTGGGAGAGCACATTTCGCAGGGATTAGTGTAACGTTAATGAAAGAAATTCATTTTTATATTCACCATGTAAGAATAAAATTTGATAAAGCTACTCTTCATGATTTTCTATTTGTATCAGAAAAGAATACTCACAAAACAGCGGGGCTTCCAATTACTAGGGAAATGGTTAATTATATTTTGTGCAAAGTTTCTTCTAAACTTGGATATAAAATTCACCCACACACTTTAAGGCATAAGTGGAATGAGAAACTAAGTATAAAAGGAATGAATAAAGGGATTGATTCAGAATTCATAGAGGATATGCGAAGAAGTGCTATGGGGTGGCAACCTGACTCAAAGATGGGCCGAGTTTATAATGATAAACATGAGCAACTGTCGGCAATTGAGCTAATGAAAGAACATCAGGAAAAAATAGATGGAACCAAAAAGTGAACCCAAGCTGCCGGCTAATATCCCTGAATTACCAGAGAAGTTTATTTCGCAAGCGGGTATTAAAGTTGAAACATTTAATAATACTTGGGAGTTAGCACATTTAGGTAAAGGACGTACAACTAATATTGCATGGCTTCAATCCTTTCCTAGGACTTCAAAGCTAAAATATATATTACTCGATACTCTGATTTACTACGCAGAAACAAAATCTGCTTCAACTGTCACTACGATTACTGCTTCTTTGAGACAGGCCTTTCCAAACGATTGTAGTGACATATCTGAATTTGAGAATATATGGCATGTACTAAGAGGCTCGACAAAAAAAACTATAAGTGGTTTTTTAAACTCATCATTAAAATTGAATCACACGTTACTTGATAAGCACTATAGGCTAGCTTGTAAATATAGTTATAAACAAAGCTTTAATGGTTTACATCCGACAAAAGGTAGACTAACAGATTACGAATATGACTCTATACTTGAGAACCTTAGGATAAAGTGCAGAAGTATTCCAAATCAGCCTCCAGAAGACCTTCATTACTACACTAAAGTGAGTGAAAAGAACAATAATTTCATAAACCTGAAAAGTATGGTTGCTTATCGTTTACTTATACAGTTAGCAAGACGCCCAAGACAAATAGTTATGCTAAAGTGGTCAGATATTTTACCTGTTGGAATATCATTCAATGATGAAAATTTGAATGGTGAGCCAATAAATACGGGGGTTAAAACACTTCATGTTAGATGTTATAAAATCAAACAAAGCAATCAAGATTTTAACTTTCGTCTTTTCCCTGAAAAATGGTCAATACCTCTAACAGAGTCATTCTCGGCGTTATTATTAAAGTACAGGGAGATTTATTGTAAAGGCCTAAGCTTAGCTATTAATGAGTGTGGGGCACAATTAAGTACTGCTCAATATGAAACTTTAATAAATCATTGCCCAATAATTCCAGATATTAAAATTTTTACAGCTGATTTCTCTGATAGTGTACTTATTGATTCAATTTTATACGAAAGATCACAATTGTTTCATGCATCAGAAAATATTTTTAAAAACGCAGAGAATAGTTATGGCAAAGGTTTATCTGAACGCACTGGTAGAGTCGTTGGAACAAATAACAGGCTTAGGCACACTTGGCTTTGTAATGCAGCTCTAAATGGTCATCCTCTCTCTGAAATTTGTAAAATAACTAATGTAACTGAACCTGGCGCAAGAGCTTATTTGCAATTAAGTTTAAAAGAGAGACAGTATATTGATACTAACTACGCCGCTAATCAGTTACTTCGAGATGCTTTTAACCCAAAGGTATCAATAACTGATGGAGATACAACAGTAGAAAATGAAATTGATATATTTGGAGTAGAGAAAGAACCTTCTAACTGCAATGCATGCGATCATAAGTCTAACTTAACGAGACCATTACCATGTTATGGGTGCCCTAACTTTAGACCTCTATTAGACGCAAATCATAATGCAATTTTAGAACAAGCTATTGCAAAACGTAAATTTATAAAAACATTTAGTAGTAATTACACCAATTCTGGTTCGACAGAGAAGTTAGATAAGGTTATAGCCAATATAAAACTAACAATAGCAATTTGTATTGAAATGAAACTTCATAATGCAAAGTTGAACAAATGAATATATTCAATAAATACCACCTCGCACTTCAAGATTTACTCCAATCATATTCTAATGAAATACCTAAAAATATTTCTTCTATAGAACATTCAAAACCAACTTGGGATGATCCTGTTTGGTATATTCTAGATGTTGATACAGGAGTTCGTCATCGTTACCTATTTACTAAAGCAGTTAAAGGGCAAAGGCGCTCTAAGAATGATTCATACTTCAGGAAATTAAAAAATTACGAGTCGGACTTGCTTACAAAAAATTACGGATTGCTCCTAAAGGTTTATGCGTTGGATGTACAACAGCAAAATATCGTTAATAATAGCAAGCAATTAAGAATTACTGTAGCGTCACAGATTCTAACAGAAAGTGAAAAATATCGAAATCTAAATGACTTACCTATTAAGTTTTGGAACGACTGTAAACAATCAAATATTTTTTGGGACTTTTGCAAAAGACACCATTTAATCTCTGGTAACTTAAGGCCGCATCATAGTGATAGACTTAGAGCGGCTGACGATATATTCGATAGGGCTAATAAAAATGTTTTCAAAATGCCCAAAGAATCAATGATTTTTTCTCTTGGCTATATTTTCAATGAGGTATTTAAAGATGTAGATGAGAACGGAAAACTCGACGAAGAAGGTATGATTAATATAGTAGATGCAATACCTATAACTGTTGCTTTATTGGGACTTGCTTCACCATGTCGGCTTAATTCAGAAATTCCTCTACTACAAAATCAAAAACTAAAGTCAATTAAACCTAAAAGTGGAGAGCCTATATATTATCTTGACTGGCCAGGCAGTAAAGGGTACCAAGATAATCAAAACCATGTTTTAAAGGCTTTAGCTCCACATGTAAAAAAAGCTATAAATTTTTTTCATGGATACTTTCAACCTGAACGCTATTACGTTCGTTTTTTAAAAAATACCAAACAATCATGGAAGCAGCTTTTAAACGGTTTTATTTTAGATCCGAATAGAATCAAAGAGTTAGACTTCTCTCAACCTCCAAATATTTTTACGGTTGCGTATGCATTAGGCTTTTACCCAATAAAATATAAAGTAGAAGTACTTAAATGTCATAATAGTATTCTATTAGGTGTTTCTGAACGTCAATGGAAGTGGAATTTAAAGCGTGGTCAGACTAAGAGTAGCCAACTTATTGAGAAGAACATTAGTAAACTATTACTTAGTGATCTAGTTATTAACTTGTCAGCGGTAGATACAACAACCCCTTCAAAATACTCAATACAGAGACTTCTGCAAACAGAAAATTTTACTAAAAGCTTCAAAAATCGCCTTACTATACAGTTCCTTACTGATATAGGCTCTCTTCAAAAAGAAATTATACGTTTACAGAAAGAAAATATTCCAACATTCCCAAAGTGCTATGTTGAGTCTGAAAAATATATCGACCTTGAACATGCTTTATTTTGTATTGCACCAAACAAACATAATTTTAATTCAGTACATGGAATGTCTGGTAGCCCTTTGAATATAATTTCATTAAGAAAAGTAAAAACAATTTTCGTAAATGCTTTTTCTGACAACAACCCAGCTACAAATATATTTAATAAGTATGGCTTTAAAACTGAAAAACTTCGCCTTCATTCACTACGTCACTTTGCAAATACGTATGCAGAAAAAGGAGGTATTCCCTTAAGTGTCATAGCCTCTTGGTCTGGCAGAACAAGCATAAAGCAAACACTAGAGTATATTCATAATAATGAAGAGACTAACGCTGATAGAGTTACTACAACATTAGATCTCGATGCTAGCCATATTGATATCCGAGTTATAACAAACGATGAGTTAAAGACTTATGGGGGGCTCCCTGCAAGTATTACTGATACAGGAATATGTGTACAAGAGCTTTCTGTTACACCTTGTAATTATATAAATAATTTTTTAAGTGGCTGCTTTTTATGTGAAAGCTCTTGCTATATATGTGGGGACACTGATGCTATAAAATTACTTGAATATGACCTTAGATTTCAATCAATAAGACTTGCCAGATTATCAAAACAAGAAAATATATTTAAATCTCCTTGTAAAAAAGATTGGTATTTAAAACACACTAAAGAAGTTGCTTTACTTGAACAGCTTATTCAAATTTTAAAAAATGGACTACATGGAAATATAGCTCGAATATCAACCGAAGAAAAAAAAATTTTTATAACAAACCCTAAAACAAATGTTATAGATGAAGTGAAGTTAACAATTTCTTCAGATGAAAATATTTTAAACCAATTAACAGATAAAACTTCTAGTATTAGCTCCATCCCCGAAGGAATGACAGCGTTACTTTCTTCTTTTGGTGTAACTAATTTTAAAAATAAATCAAAGTAGAACTTGCAATGCCAGCTAAAGCTAAAATTACAAATGAAACACAGTTTAACATTGAGAGAATGATCCTTCTTTGGGAAGGAAAGCTTACGTGGAAAAATCTAACTCAAAAAATTTCAATTGATCTTGATATTCAAGTATCAAGACAAACATTAGAGAGTTATAACGGGATTTATCAAGCTTACAAACATAAGAAATGTTCAAAAAACACTAAAGATCATCATTGTAAAAAGGGAATTATTAAGGCCGATGTTGATCTACTTAAGCGAATAAATAAACTTGAAGCAGAGATAGAATTAAAGAATAAAACAATTAATGAACAAAAAAGGTTCCTACAAAGAGTTTTACAAAATGCCACAGAAATTCCTGCTCTGAAAGGTAACCTTGATATATTAATAGCAGAAAGACCTGAAGACAAATAAACTAAATTGAACAACTTTTTCTGAATTAGTGTTAACTTTATCTGTCAGGTTTGATTGTTAGGGCTTAATCAAAACTGACAGCGGCATAAGCCAATCTCGGCCGTTCAAGAGCAACTTAATATCTTAAATCCCGTTACAATAACGGACGTTCACCCAACTCGTATTTGGGCAAAAATGAGCTAGGTTTATTGCCATCTCTTACTGCAAGTTACCTGTGATGTCGCAATCATAGAGTCTTTGCATCTGGTTCAGGTCTTTTTGTTGTGGAAATGGTGTAGAAGTTTCTTATTATTAGCTTCATCCCCTATTTCTAACCTAATAAATAATGGAAATTCTGAATTAAAAAAGCTCAGTGCTTCATCAAAAAACTCTCTGTAAATAACCGAGGCTTTATTATTCTCCAATAAAGCTAATAGCCTACTTGCATTAGAATATTCATTCCCATTACCGTCTAACATAGAAAAATTAGCTCTTAGAAGCATATCACTTAACAATTGAGCTTGTACGGGGAGCACTCTTCTAACAGTAACCCCCTCATTGTTTTGCTCAACTGCTAGATGCTCTTGAGAAAAACAGTCCAGAAATAAATTTAACATCGGATATTCGCTTGGCAACGTTAGTTGCTTTTCATCAATTGTTATCGAGACGGACTTTAAGTAACCATATTCTTTTGAGTACGCAGTCGATGTTTTTGGTATTTTTGAAAATTCTGTATCGATAATTATATTAGTGGTCGGCATTAAAAAATAGTCGTTTAGAAGAATATGCCCAATGCCCCCATTGATAATCTGTTGAGGGTTTGAGATCCGTTTGGATTTTGTTAATTGCTCTTCAGTTTGCAAAATCCACCATTGTTGTTGCTCACTAATCTTAAATCTAGAAGCTATAATCAATGGTAAATCGTATAAGTCGGTATATTTTGCATATTTATCTAAAAAGTTTTTTCCTAGTTTAATTTTATCATTTTGAGTTGTTTTAACCTCAACAAGAGCAGACGTTTTGGTTGAATTACGATTTGTATCATAAACGCTATGGCTAAGGTCAAATACTGCTAAGTAGTCTGGTACTTTTAAATCATTATTTATCACAAACCCCTGTTCTAACCCATTTATTGCAAGGCAGGCTTTCATCAATTTACAAAGAAGCAGAAACTCGTCCTCCAAGAGAAGACCATCAATCCTTCGGATAACTTCTTCAATATTCTGCTCGACTAAATGTGTTTTTACATACAGTTCAAACTCGGCCTCACTCGAACAACCAAGCCTTATTGATTTGAGGATCTTTAACTGCTCAATTTGAGATAAATCTTTTAAACCGTTCATGAAATTATGCTCCTTGCTGAATTCTAAGTGAGCTACCGCTTTATTTTAGTTAATACAAACAACACATTTGTTTTGAATACAAAACTTACCGTGCACTCTTAATTAGTAAAATTTGAATTGTAACTCACTTTGGGGCATAACCAAGCTATTCACTTTTGCTAGCTCTGCGTTGGACAAAAATGTGTTAGAACGTCGAATGTAAAAGGTAAATTTCGGATAATATCTATGGGGTAACGCTCTGTTAAGGTTTGAGCAAGGCTATACCTAAGTTTCTGCATACCACCTTAAACACTAAACGCAACGCATAGCAAAAATACCAAGCGTTGCGAATCACTCTTAAACAAATTGTTAGAGGGCTAATTCTGAGATCTAGAAATATCCTGTTGTTCATTTTGAAAACGAGCATTCTCAACCGCTTTACTTATTAACAACCTATACTGTTGTTTTGCTTCAATCCTTGTGAGTTTGCCTTGGGAAAGCTGCTGCTCTATCAGTAAAATAGCATTTTCTATTTCTGGTTTGACTTTATGTCTGTTCACATAGTTTTTAATATTGAAACCAAAGATCCCAACAGCTAAAAAATGAAAAACCGTTATAGTCGAATTCCGTATCAGTTCAAAAACCGTGAAAAATGGAGACAATACAGAGACAAGACCATGTAATATAATACCAAACAAAACTCCCATACTAGTCGATATAGGATTTTTAACAAACAAAATATCCGTTGCAACTTTAAGAAAGTATGTGACATCATCTAGATTCTTCATAAGATTAGCCCTCCTAAAAGACCACTACAATCCTTTCTTTTACTTTGAGTTTTTGGGAATGTTTTTTTATCATTGAATCCAGTAAAGTCATCATCAGATGAGTGCTGTTCAATATAACCAATTATTTCTCTTGCTTCATACTGATTACTACCGTAAAAGCCATTTGTAATTCTATACTCTAATAATTTTTGGTTTAGAACCAAAAGAGAAAATAAAGATAGTAAAAAGGATATCAACCAAAAGTTAACATCACTATTAGTTAGTAATGGTAAAACAATGGATATGATTGTCGATATCATTATAAAAATATAACTCTTTGTGTCTTTTTTAATTTTCTCTCCAACTAGCATACCTACGATGCTATTTTTATCTATGTCTGACGATTCATCGTTATACATTACATTCTTGAGCGTTGAGTTTACTAAGCCTGAGTTCAAAAACATCCATAATTTTTGATAGGCAGGCTGTTTTTCCTTTAACCTACTCGCACGTCCAATACTTTGAAGCATTTTGGTAGTTCGAAGGTATTTTGAGTAAGTTACATCAATTCTTTTAAACTTATTATCAATATTTCGTTGATTTAAAGCCTCTATATCTTTAAGTAGTGATGATATTTCATCAAAAGAACGTTCGTGAATTCTATTAATACGAGTTAATTCTTCAATAGTTTTTTCTACTTCCTTTTGTGTTTCATCTAGGTTTTTCTTAGAGTTAAATTTGAAAACCACAGAAACTATTGCTACAACCATTGAACAAAAAGCGATCACTATTTCAATCATATTTCCTCCTTCTTTACTTACATATCCCTCTAACGCACGGCTTTGTAGCGGGCTTGTAGCGGCGAAAAGGCCGCCCCAGCCCTGAAGTACATTTGCCTCAAATCCATTTAGATCTGTAAAACTATACAACTCATAACACTTATTTTTCCATACTTTTACCTAATGATTATGTACTGAAAAAAATTATAAATAGACATATCTCTTAAAAAACCCAATCTGTTATTTTTTCAGGTTCATTGTAAATTCTGGGCATATCTAACTCCTTCATTAACTCATCACGCCTTTCCTGAATAAATTGGACTTCATGAGATGAATATCCTAACTTGTAAAATTGTTCTTTCGCAAAGTCACATGTGTCATAGTGTAATGGTGGTTCTTCAGCAAACAATCTCATTATTAAAGTCGAAGCTGCTTGTAGATACTCTGTAGTCAAGGATTCCGGCATTTCAGCTTTTACTCGAGAAAGTTGAACGAGGGCTTTTGTAATTAATTCGTCACTTTCAAAATGAGAATAAAATTTATTTAAGAATTCTTTCGGTACCCATTCTTTAGCCTCATATAATGAATCTAAAATAGTCAATGAGTGTGATGCCATTTGCTCTATCCATTTTGAGCACGTCTCACTTGAAGCCGTTTGAAATAAAGCTTCCCAAACTTCGGGCATAAATTCCCCACTTGTAT
This sequence comes from Pseudoalteromonas sp. S1608, assembly GCF_005887265.1. GTDB lineage: Bacteria > Pseudomonadota > Gammaproteobacteria > Enterobacterales > Alteromonadaceae > Pseudoalteromonas > Pseudoalteromonas undina. Next base: position 40,405 of record NZ_PNDK01000031.1, on the reverse strand, counting down.
CAAGCTTATATTGAAACATTAGTTCAAAAAATACATCTGAGTGACTCGCACCCCAATTATTAATAACTGAGCATAGCTCTGTACAAGCTCCATGCGATAATAGTTGATTAAACGCCTGTTTAAAAAGTGGATGTGAAGGCTCTTGTGCAATCAACTCAATGACCCTCGGCCAAACGTTTTGTTCTCGATGATGGGTGCCAATCCACCACAATGGTTGTGGTTCTCCAATATACATTTTGACCGCTGATGATAGAAGTTTAGGAGGTAAATCTAAGAGTTCCTCAGCTTGCAACATATCTGAAGTTTGACTACACCAATTAGGAATAATTAATTTTATCAGCTCATTAGGAGCTCTACGTGAAGTTAATACTGCCGCTTGTCGCCAATATCTATCTTCACTATCCATGCATATACGTTCAATAACAAGCTCTTGCTCTTCATTTGTCAATACATCCCAATCATACATTAAATCTGAAATAACGCGCACGAGACCCCCAGTTCCATTTAAGGACAACAACCGGCTGATGAGACCTCTTCTAGCTTCATCATTTGATTTAGTTATTTTTATCAATGTATCTGTAACTGCGAGGGCATAATCATCTGGTATTTTTTTGATTGAAATCTTCTCAAGTAGAGTTATCCAGCCATCAATAATAGGAATTGTAAGCTCTAAGTCTAATATTCTTATGGCTTCATTTACTACACAATCTAAACGTGTGAATTTTAAATTAACGTTATGTGGAAGAGATGATAATGCGATTGGTAAGAGTTTAGCAAACACTTCCCACGGAGGGTTTTCTCCCATTCTATGGGGACGTTCAAATACTACAAGGTCATCAATGATCGCATTCGCTAACACTGGCTGAGCTGCTAATTTTACTAACTCTGAAAAAAAGTAATTCTGGCGTTCGAAATTATATTCGTTCCAAGATCGTATTGTCGATTTAAATATTGATTCAGCCACTGCAGGATGTTTATCGCTAAAAATACGAGCAAGTATATCGCAATCATTTTCTCGGTTTATTTGAAGCCAAATTTTTACAGCTAGTGCTCGAACCAAACCTTCGTTAATACTTAATATGCGTGATATAGCGCTATGTGTTAACTCTTCAGGTTTGTTTTCTAAGTACGTTAGTACATCAAATGCATCTTTAGGAGTAATTACTTTCAAAGTATCATTATGAATGTCAGAAAGGATATTAATACTCTTATCTTCACCGAAGGCATTCGACCAAGAGTATTCCAAGTTAATACCCTTACCCATTGGATACCACGGTTGTCCATCTAGCCACTCCAAAACTTGTAGGTCTCCCCCATTAACTTTATTTATCCATTTACTTTGCTCAATCTCACATTCATCTGGAAATCTAGACATATTGTCAATTAAGAACTCAAAACAGATATCTCTCACCGACGGATAGCTAGAGTTTAGTCCACGTTTTGCAAGCTCAAATACTTTAATTTTATCAGAGTCTTTTTTTACCCGCTCGTAAATCCAGTTAAGGTTTCTAGCGCTCGCTCTTGCTGTAGATGGGGATAGACAAAAAATGCCGTTTTCTAGAATCTGTTCTATCCTAGGGAATGCCTTTCGAGCCTTAAAGTTGAATAATGACTCAGCCGCAGAACGGTAGAATGGATGAGAAAAAGTAGCTTCGTCACTATCATTAAACTCAGCCATGCAGCGTTGTTCTAATAAATCAAGACTATCTGAATCATCTTGTGAAAGTTTTGGTTTAGGTTGGTATTTGGGGAAAATGTGAGTTTTGCTAACCTTTGTTTTACCAAAAGAAGCATAAGTTGAGACTATATCCGAATAACCATGAAAGTTTTCCTCACTATTCGCTAACGAATAAGCAAGATCTGTTTCACTGACAGGCTCTAGATTACTACTAGTTATTGCTAACCCCATTAATATATTCTTGCACCCTTCTTGATCTAGAGCCTTACCCAAATCAACTGCATCCTTACGAGCAAAGCGCAATATTTGATCTATATTTGAAGTATCATTAATCTTTTCATTTTCAGCTGCCAAATAAGTCAAGCACCCTAGTTCAATATTAATTTTTCCTTCTATTAATGAGTTGCGTACAGTATTGAAAAGATTTTTTGAAATAGAAAACTCTCTTCCTAAAGTATCCCAATGACTAAGAAGAAGTCCAACGCTTACATCAGAAAGGTCTACCCAAGTCCTCCCTTCAATACTAGCGTCAGTAAGCATTTCGGTCTCAGTAACCTCTAATAGTCGCTCTTGTCCTTGGGATACAATTAACTTCCTATTTTTTCGTAAGTTAGTAATGAGCCTTTTCAATCGTCCAAGGCTTTCATTAGGCTTATTCACTGGATGTATTCCGCCCAATGGATCATCAAGGACAACTAATCTAGGAGTATGTACTGGATCAAGTAGAAAACGTTCTGCTTCGTCAACGTGCTGAGTCAACAATACGGAATAACCTATACATTGAAATTCTGAAGCTATCCATTTAGCGCTATTACTTTTCCCAACCCTAGGTCTTCCTGATAGTAGCAGGCAATCATGTGTTTTTAACTGCTCTACCCAAATACCTTCTTGATCTCTTTGAATATAATTTTTAGGACGAATGGATAGAACAGGATTTTCATTTAGATATTGCAAGAAGGGAGCAATTGTGTCTTTTTGAGATAATTTGCCATCCTTTATAATGGTTGATAGGCCATTGATGATATGATTAAACATATCATCTGGTACCTGAAAGTTGCTCCTCAATATCCTTCGGCAGCTATCTGTAAGATTATCTTTGCTTGTATTGTCTATAATAATCAACCGAGAAAGAGATTCTTTTATATCGTTGATACTTACTGATTCAAAGAACTGAACGATATGGTTTCTACGAGCATTATTTTTACGAGTTTCAGGTAATGAACGAGCATATTCTCTAACTGCATTTAAAACTAATTGAGCATCTGGCTGATTGAAACGTGTCGTTTTATGTATGCCTCCCTGCCAGTCGCCTTTAGGAAGGTATTTTTGCAATGAATCGGTTGCTCTACCGGACATAACTAACACAGCGCGAGAGTTTTTGTTTAGAAGAAGGCGTTCAAGTAAAAAGTTATTATCACCGTAAGCAGGGAAATGTCCAAGGCATTCAGCAACTTTTTCGTGATCAACAGGTTCTTCAGAGCCTTTCACCTGAATTTCAAATTTGTTTGATTGACCAGTATCATCAAGGAAACATAACTCTGCATCTTCTCCTCCCTCTGGCTCAACTAAAAATTTTGTACCATTCTTATCGTAGAACTTTAGGATATAGTGGACACACACTAGATCTTGAAAATCGTATTTAATTTGACCAGTCAAAGCTATCGACATAAGTAATATACCCAGATGATAATTAGTATTTATTACATAATATCATGTAGATATGTTTAGTATAGTGGAATACGTAATTAGTCAAATAATTCCTGTAGCTCAGAATAGAAAAGTTATTCGAATGTTCATAACCTCCAAAGCTTGGTAAATCGGTAGTGTACAAAAACGAGTTTACCCCTCTTCCGCTTTCTTATAGCTTGCTCAAAAAACCGCCTTTATGTTAATAACTAAATAGGCTTTTAGGCCAGTCTTTAATTAAGAATATTCCACATAATAGTTTTCATGAAACGGTGACACCTCATTAAAGATGAAATCTCGATAACTCATTGTTTTGCCGAAGTAAGAACGATATTAGCTTAGTTAAGCTCTCATTTAACATTTAAATTTCTTGGTAAGCTTTGCAAGCTGAATTATACTGTATAGATAAACAGTATAGAGGTGCGTATGTTTGTTATTCCATTTTTTATAGAGGCCGGTATTACAGGATTTGAGTCTCCCGCAGCAGAGTACACAGAGCTTGGGATTTCGCTCGATGAACTTATAATAAAGCACCCTAATGCGACATTTATTGGTTTAGCATCGGGTGAATCAATGCAAGATATAGGAATTTTCGATGGTGACTTACTCGTTGTTGATAGAGCTGAAAATATGAGTACTGGCGATGTGATTGTTGCGAGTTATAACGGGACTTTTGTGTGTAAAATAATAGATAAAACAAACCGTTTACTCATTTCTGCTTCTAAAAACTATCAGTCTGTTTATATCTCTGAAAATGATGACTTTAAATTAGAAGGTGTTGTTACTTCGAGCATTCGTCTTCATAAGAATAAAGCCGAGTTGAGTCGATGTTTGCCCTCGTAGATGCTGTTGCTTTTTATGCGAGTGCAGAAAAGGTCTTTGACCCCTCTATTCGCTTTAAACCAGTTGTGGTTCTAACAAATAACGATGGGTGTATTTGCGCCATATGCCCTATTGCCAGAAAGCTGAATATTCCTAAATTCCAGCCTTACTTCAAAGTTAAAAACTACCTAGAGCAACATAATGTAGTTGTTCGCTCATCAAACTATGAACTGTATGCTGATTTGAGCGAGAGAATGATGACGGTTATAAACCGCTTTTGTGATGACCACTATGTATATAGTATCGATGAGTCTTTCCTTCGCTTTACTGGCTTCACTAAAATCATTGATGATTGGGCCAACTATGGACAAACAATACGCCGTGCTGTTTGGCGTGAAACTGGCTTACCCGTAGGTGTTGGGTTTGGTGCGACGCCTACGCTAGCTAAAGCCGCCAACCATGCAGCTAAAAAGCTGTCCGGCTACAACGGTGTTGCTGTTATCAACGATGAGCATTCTCGCCAAGCAATATTGACGCGAATGGATGTCACTGATGTATGGGGCATAGGCTCCCGTTTAGGAAAAAAGCTTAAGTTCATGGGGATTAACACAGCATGGGAGCTCGCTTATCAAAACCCTAAAGCCATGAGAAGAATGTTTAGTGTTGTCGTTGAGCGAACAGTCAGCGAATTAAACGGTATTGCGTGTTTAAGTTGGGATGAAGTAAAGCAGAATAAAAAAGAGATATACTCTACAAGAAGCTTTGGTGAAAGAGTCTGTGATATAACAACACTAAAATCAGCTCTCGTTGCGCATGCTGCCATTGTTGGCCGCAAACTGAGGAATCAGCACTCTTTAGCAAAACGTATCGTTATATTTGCTGCCAGCTCACCTCACGAAGAATTTTATTATAAAAAATCACTTCTATATGAGTTTCCCATACCGACATCGGATACCAGTGTTATGGCTAAAGCCGTCTCTGACGTCATAAATGATATTTTTAAAGTAAATACGCGCTTTTATCGCTGCGGTATTGGTGCAATAGAATTAGAGAGTGAATTATTCCAACAAGCTGACATGTTCTCTGTCAGTGAAGATAAACCAAGGATGATGGAGTGCTTAGATGCTATAAATAAACGTTATGGCGTGGGCACTTTATCAATCGGCAGTGAAAAGCTTACACAAACGTTGAATATGAAGCGTGCTTTCTTATCACCTCACTACACAACACGTTGGTCAGACATCCCTATTATAAAATGCAGTTAAATCGGTTATTGTCTATTTATCAACCCTAGTTTTAGACAGTGACGTTATTGGTTAAAAAAGTAAGGTATCAGGAATTTAAATGAAAGCGCTAATATTAATACTAACTTTGATGGCCTCCAGTAGTGCCTCAGCTCACAGTGGTCGAACGAATTCAGAGGGTTGCCATAACGATAAAAAGCGAAACGAGTATCACTGCCATAGTAGTAAAAGCAAGCCAACATCCAGTACGCCAAATATAATTAAACCAGTGCCAAAAGGCTTCGCGATTGGCTCGCTTACTTATAATAGAAAAGATTGGCCACATTGGGTTGATGCCGATAATGACTGCCAGGATGCAAGAGCTGAAATACTCATTAGAGATTCAAAGTCACCTGTTAAATTTAAACGAAATAAGCCCTGTAACGTTTCTTGGGGTGAATGGATAGACCCATACACTGCTCAAACATTTTATAAAGCCTCAGATATCGACATAGACCATATTGTACCTTTAGCCCATGCCCATGAAATGGGGGGTAAATACTGGACTCGAGATCAAAGAAGAGCATTTGCCAACGACTTTGAAAATCTCTTAGCTGTAGAAGACAACGCAAACCAATCTAAAGGAGCTCAGCCGCCACATAAGTGGATGCCCCGAAATAAGCACTTTCATTGCGATTACCTAAATAAATGGAAATACATAAAAGGTAAATATGGGCTCAAAGAAAGTTTTAACGAAAAAACGTTTATAAATAATCTAATTAGTTCAAATGGTTGCAACTAAAAACATCTGCGCCTAACGTAGACATCTCTAATTTGTGGTAGCTTATATCCGATCTTACAGTTTAAAAGAACGGGTTTAGACTTCGCCTGACAGGCGGCTTTGAGCGATAAGCAGACGGTCGGATAAACTCGTTTTTGGACATAAACAATTTAGAACCGAAGGACCGCTCAGTTGAATTAGGGGCTTTTAAATTATGTTATTTCTGTTTCTTCTTCAGTCTCTTGTTTTAGCAAATCTTGTTTAGTTTTTCTAATTCGATCAATTTCATTTAACTTCTCGAAACACAAACCATCCCCTTCTAATCTAATAACTTCAGTGACGAAAGCTGTCACTGTGTCTTGATCCCAGCTTTCAAAATCTATTTGTTGTAGATCAAACCATGTTGCTATTTGTTGGTTAGTTACGATATTTTCAAACAAGGCTAAGGTAACTTCACTGGTCAGCGATTTTTGCAGTGCTACATAAGTATCACAGTTTGCTACGATACATTCTGCCTCTTTAAATGAAGTGCTGGGCATACCAATTAATTTATTTAATACCCTAGACAAAGCAGAACTAGATGCCTTAGGCATTATAGAAATTAAACTATTTACCCAAGTTTTATTAGAGAAGCTCTCCATATTGTTATTAGACAACTCAGAAAAAAACTGTTTCAGCGAATCGTTTAATGACGCACATTTAATAAATAATTTATTATTTTTAGAGTACCATTCCTCTACTATTAATCTAATTGTATTACTTGGTTCTTGAATTTGTTTCATCCACCAATCAACATCCGCATTTCCGTCATTACCAATTAACTCTAAAAGCTTCTCTCGCCAAAAGTTAGATATTTCAATATTCATAACATCCCTCAAGAAAGATTCATTAATTTTCTCTAATTTATTTAAAGTAAATTTATAGCGATTAATCCACGATCCGAGAAAATTGACTATCTCACTCGACATAGTATTAACAGTTTTTAGAGTGTCATATTTGGCAATAACCTTTTCAATATTAAGTCTGAATACACGTTTATTAACAACTAGCTGACCTATAGCTTTGAACACATACTCTCTTAATTCTTGATGTTCTAACGCGGTTAAGAGCATGTCGAAATCACAGGTAACGACAAAACAATTTGCCAATTCTTCGTGAAACTCATCATTAAGTTCGATATGAGGCTTATAGTTATCAATGTACTGTGGAGTATTATGGTAGATCATATTTGAGATCGCTTGGGCTAACCACTTAGCTTGGTTTTTCTTTTCAATATTAGAAAGCCCTTGATGATAGTAACTGAATTGATTCGTGGCGTACCATTCTTTATTGTATAAATTTGATTCTAATATGCTTGTTCCATCATTAATGGAGTCAACAGTAGGCATAAATGAATAAAGGTCGGTCAATCTAACCTCCCCATCAAGCCATCCTAATCTAAAACGACTTGAGATTGCTTCTAACAATTCTTTATTTATATCCCCTGCCTTGCTAGCTACATAGAATAAACTCTGAATATCCTTTTCTACCAGTTCACTCACACCTATATTCCAGTTTGGAAATTTTTTTCGATTAGGCCACAAATATTCAATGAACATGTTTGCGTTAAAAACTTTAACTGCGTCTGGTATGTCTTCTAAAAGTTGTGAACACCCGTAAAGTACTTCAAGGGTTTCGTTTATGTCTTCGAGCTTAAGAGCTTTACTAGGTGTTTCATTTATTGAATTATAATAACGTTCAATTCTAGACGTGCTCACTTCAACATCTAAATTTATCAACTGCTGAGTTGAGGAAACTAATGTATCGATATCCTCGATATCCATAGTATCCTTTTCTATCGCAGAGTTTATGTCAGGATACCACTTATCAACCCAAGCTTCATATTTTTCATCTTCTTCCTCTTTCATCAATAACATCAATGAAATAAATTTATCAGTTCCCGCGTCATCTATTAAATCTAATAGTATTTTGTCGTAAGCATAAATACTTTGTTTAGCCGCGAATGGTTCTATATCCGTATTATTTAATGCTCTTCTTAGTGGGCTAGTAAGTATCTCGCTTTCAGCAACATTATAACTAGACAAATAATGTATTGAGACTAGTTCTTTAGACCACAATTCGAAATCAGTAATACGCTCAATTATTCTCTTACTTTCTTTTAGTTTCTCTTGAATGTCTGAAGTTGTTGATTCTGAGGCCAACACTTCAGTTGAAGATACTCCAGAGTTTTGAACTGATAACTGATAATAAAATGCTGTTATTACACTAATGCGTTCACTATGGGTTGCTAAAATACTAACTACTGAATTTATCAGCTTCTTCATATAGCGAGGGGTGACTTGGGTATTAAAAGCATAAGTCCAGAGATCTATGAGCGTCAGAATTCCTTTTAACTCTTCATTTTTAACGGTAATACCTGTCTCTGCAATCATATCAGAACAACTGCTTTTCCAATCTGCTGATAGTATTGGAGCAACCCTAAATGATATTGGTATTCTTTTTGAGATAAACTCCATTCCTTCGGTTTCATCCGAGGATAATGAAGATGCAACATGTGTAATTGAATAAGGAATTAATAATTGTATTTTAGTTTGGGCTATAGAAGTAAATACTTCAATATCACTCCACACTTCTCTCAATTTTTCTTTAGTTACACGGTCCAAGTTATCCAGAACTAAAATAAATCGTTTTTCACCTGGGATCTCAGAAACAAAGGACTCCAATGCTTGCTGTAACTCATAGGCACCTACTTCTTTGTTAATTTCAATAGTTTCTGAAATAGTGTCATTGCTATTTCTTTTAAAAATATCACCAGTTGTAGGTGGCGTTCCAAAAAGCCAAAGAATCTTTTTTCGTTTTTGCGCGCATCTTACAATATGCCAAGGAAGCCAGACCAAGATTACGGAAAGTAAAGATAGACCACTGAAGCTAAAGTTCTCATTTGCAACTTCATAATTATCTATGATTATTTGAAGTATAAAAATAAGAAAATTACCAAGCCCTGTTAAAGCGTCTGGCAATAGTCTTATACCCACTAATAAAGAAATCGTAAACCAAACGATCCAGATGTTAATATTGCTTTTAATGTTGGACGTATATTCAAAATGATTACCTAAAGCAACATTTTTAGCCTTTTCAACTTTAGCCTTTCCTTCTTTTGAGGAGATAGCCCCTTCTACAGCCAAATAAAGTTTCTCTATTAAAGCTTTTTTAGTTGCACCGTGCTGAAATTTCTCGACATCAAATTCAACGAACTCGTATTGCTCTTCGAAACTCATATCTTTAATGAGTTCTAGCACAGTACTTTTACCCGATCCTAAATTTCCTTCAACACCAACAACATTGATACCGTTATCATCTTTCAAAGATCTAAAAACAGCATTAGCTGTCCTACTATGGCTACCACTATCAAACAAGTCTTTTTTAGAGGGCTTTTCTATTAGAAAATTGTAGTTGTTATTAATTTTTTCATTATCCATATGAGGTATAACCTAAGAGTTTGTGAATTAATCATATTTTTATACGAAAAACAGCTCTGAATAACCTAGCACGGGTAGAGCCACATGTCATTTAACTTGAGGTAAAGCTGAAATATTACTGAATATCGAAGCATTAGTATAAACTGTAGTGGCATAGTGATTTTGGCCAATTATTTAGAGTATTTACCCTTACTTTTTTTAGGGCAGAAACTAGTTTGAACTTGCCAGCTTTCAATAGACACCGGCTTATAATCTTAAAGTACAAAACGGAAGCAAACTTACGTTTATAGGGCTTTAAAGGTAGTTATCGGAAGTTTACTTTTGATAGCTATGTGAGCAATTTTTCGGGGCTTATTTGAGTGAATAGCAGACATTATATATTTTGAGTAGAAACCTAATTTTGTCCGATAACATTATTAAGCGCTGTTTTTGGGCAAAAAAATGCTTAATTTCTAGCTGTTTTAATTACTTGTTTACAAAGGTAATTATTGGTGGAATTATTAGAGTATGTAATATACACCGTTTTGGGTGTTATAAACCGCCAAAATGGTGTTCAGTAAGCTGTTATACGCAAAGAGTAGTATGAAGTATTTTCACAGATTCAATATTGTAGCACTTATAATTATTTCGTCAGTTTGGGCGTGCTTTGCATTTCAAACCAATCCATTTCAATTGTTTTTCAATTTTGAAATATTAGAGCTTTTAAAGTTTACCTACACCTTAGGTTTTACAGTTGTATTCTGGCCTATGTTCTATTTAGAAGTTTGTGATTTGATACATACAGCTTTGGGGAAAAATGGAAAAACGTATACAAAATATTTTGATACTATAAAAGAAAATATTTATGTTAGCTCGATTTCAGCACTTATTTTAGCTTGTGTATATTGGACTGATTCTGTTAAATATGACTTCTCTGGTGTGGATTTGGCTTTCATTGGAGTGCCATTCTTAGTTGTTGCAATATTTAATATACGGAACACAATGAAAATCACCGTAGCAGGAGTGCCCGTAAGAAAAACCGTACTGTTTTTTACGCTAGGGCTGGTCTTACTGTTTTCTTATTTATCGTTTAGCTACCTACAGAATAACTCATCAGGTCAATATCAAGCCTACCAAGCTATATGGTTTCAAATAACAATATTATTTGTATCATTTTGGTTTTATCTAAGTACTAGCTGGCAAAAATACTTTATTAATAATTGTAATATCGAATTATCTAATTTTAAGCGATACTTTATAAGTGAAGTAAGCTGGAAGCATTCAGAGCACTTTCCCGACGCAGAGGAGATGGCAAAAAAATTAAATAAGAAAAATCGTATTGCCAAAGCTAAGTATGCAAAGAAAAAACGCAAGAATAATTGAGTTTGCGTATAACAAGTTGCTCAAACGGACAATGCTCCTCACCCGTTTTAGTGGACACCTCCTCATTACTTTGAGGAGGCTAAAATGCCTAGATATACTCAACCAAGAAAGACATGGTTTTACCCAGTTAATTTTAAAATCAAAGCAGTCGAACTAAGCTTACGAGACGATGTCATGTCAAAGGACGTTGCTGAGGCGCTAGATATTCATCCGTTAATGCTGAGTCGTTGGCGAAAAGAGTATCGAGAAGGTAAGTTTAAAAACGTACCGCGCTATCAAAGCAACAATGAAACAATGAGTAAATTCCCAACAAAAAAAGAGCTGGATAACATTCAAAAGCTTAAGAAAGAAAATGAGCGTCTTAAGCAGGAGAATGACCTGCTAAAAAAGTGGCAACGGTATCTGGCGGAAGTACATCAGAACGATTTGGATTCATCCAAAAATTCGGACAAGCCTTAGGTGTAAAATACTTGTGTTCTTGGCTTAATGTTTCGCGTAGTGGGTTTTATGCTTGGCGTGATAGAACAGTATCAGCTAGAGCGCTGTCAGATGCTAATTTGTTGTTGAGGATAAAGCACGTTTTCAATGTAAATCATCAAACCTATGGTAGCCCACGCGTATTTCATGCGCTAAAAAAAGAAGGTATAAACACAAGCCAAAAACGTGTTGCCCGCTTAATGCGAGAAAACGGTTTAAGAGCCAGAGCCCTTAAGACTTACAGCAAACCGGCGAAGGTGAAGTTCTTTTATAAAGAGATAGAAAACAAACGCAAAGATAGTGAAAAGGCCACGGGGATCAATCAGCAATGGTCTGGCGATATTACGTATTTAAAAGTCGGCGCTCGTTGGCATTACCTCGCTGTGGTTATCGACTTATATTCACGTCGAGTAATCGGCTGGGCGTTTGGTAAAAACAAAACAACAGACCTTACGTTAAAGGCGCTAAGGCTTGCGATAAAGAAACGACAGCCAACAGAGAGTGTATTATTTCACACTGACCGAGGCGCAGAATACCGTGCTCACGTTGTACAAAAGTATTTGGCTAGCAAAAACATCAAAGCCAGTATGAATAGGCCTGGGTGCTGTACTGACAACGCAGAAGTCGAGTCGTTCTTTCATTCGCTTAAAGCAGATTTAATTCGAGGAAATAAATTTGAGAGCAGCGGTAAACTATTATCAAAATTAAAGGTTTACCTAAATTATTTTTACAATAGACAGAGATTGCATTCGAGTTTAGGATATAAATCACCTGCCGAGTTTGAATTGGCAGTTAATTGAAACGTGGACGGTGTCCACTTTATCGGGTGAAGATCAAAAATAACAGTTGGCTGTTTTTCGTTCCTCGCTAATTTTAGCCAGCTATTTTATTGCCGCTTAGCAAAGCGTCAGGGCTCTAACTGGAAATATATGGAATATTTTTACATAACTTGCAGCATAGCATCTTTGGTAGCATTCGGTGGGTATATAATCGATAGGTTCGTTCTCAACGAGAAACGAACTGTCACTTATAGCTTAATTGGATTTTTTGTTGTGTTAACAGTATGTTTCTGGGGATGGTTTTACTTTTCTCCTACTAATACTGTTAAACAAACTATTTCAGAGCGGACTAATATAAAAGTTGTGAATTTTAAGCCGATTGAAAAACATACAGGTTTATCTACAGTTGAAGGTAAGTTTGAGGTACGTGATTTTTATGAAACTGTGGTGCTAATTCCATCATTTGTTGAGCCTCCTAAGCTTTTCATTAGTAGACCCGAAGATACCCCTAACTATTTAAGCTCTTATCCTTTGAATGTTTTTGATATAACAACTGATAGCTTTAAGTACGACACAAGCTCATCTGACATGCAAGGAACATGGATATATCGAGCAAGAGGTAAATTGCTAATTGAAAAACGTCCTAACAAGCAAATCAATGCAGACTAATAAAGCCCTAACAATCAAACCTGAAAGAAAAAGTTAAGATTTATTCATCTAATTAGTCGCCAATTCAAACTTAGTTGACCATTACAACTATATATTAGTAACGTCTATATATAATGATTCATCTATATTCGAAGATGATACTGTTGCTTCACTGAATTCGTAAGCGTCACGCTCACCATCTCTTGCTAATGGCAAATTAATAAAATCGAATAGCTCTCTGTCAGCTAACTGGCTTGGGCTAATGTTTTGAATAGATTTAAATATACTTTCAACACGGCCTGGTGACTGTTTATCCCAATCGATTAACATCCCTTTAATCGACTGCCGTTGTAGGTTTTCTTGTGAGCCGCATAAATTACAAGGAATTATAGGGTAGCCTTTGTGTTCAGCGTAGGTAATAAGATCTTTCTCTCGACAGTAAGATAAAGGACGAATAACGACATTGCGGCCATCATCTGAACGTAGTTTTGGAGGCATCGCTTTCAATCGAGAACCATGAAACATATTTAAGAACATAGTTTCTACAATATCATCCATGTGATGACCAAGTGCTAGCTTAGTCGCACCAATTTTTTCTGCAAATGAGTATAAAGTACCACGACGAAGACGAGAGCAAAGACCACAGGTAGTTTTACCTTCCGGAACTTTTTCTCGAACAACTGAATATGTATCTTTGTCCACTATATAATAAGGAATGTCTAATGTCTCAAAGTACTCTGGCAAAATATGTTCAGGAAACCCAGGTTGTTTCTGATCTAAGTTAACCGCAATGACATCGAACTTTATTGGGGCTGACTTCTGAAGCTGCAATAAAATATCAAGCATTGCAAATGAGTCTTTCCCTCCACTTATGCAAGCCATCACAACATCCCCATCTTCAACCATATTATACTCAGTTATAGCATTGCCAACATTTCTTCTGAGTCTTTTTTGAAGTTTATTTAGTTCAAGCGTATCTATTCTGGTATCTTGTAAGTTCATTGGTTTTGCCCACACGGCCAGTGTGACTGGCAGTTATACATAAGTAGAAGTTTGGCGCAGATTATACGGCATTTAGTGCGTAGATGAAATATTCTATCGATACAAAATAGAGTGGTTTCTTCTGTGTGACGAAATATGCTACTCAAACTAATTCCTGTAGTTTTTTAATTAAAGTACTCAGTGCATCTAACCTTATTCTGGTCAATTCCAGTAAGACAATAATAAATGTTGATATCATAAGAAATAAGCCATTGAGTTATATATCTTTCATTTCTCGAGCAAATATTTTAACAGCTTTTAATAACACTTCCCTTTCTCTTAATGTATGTTGAAGGTGCTCCTCAACCTTCATCAAAATAAATTTATTTTTGTTAGTGTCAAAACTTTCTTTTTGAACCTGTGCAATCCAAGCCTTTAACTGCTTAGTAGAAACTCCAATTTCACTAGCCACTTCAATAATTGGTGCACCGGTCTCAATAAGTTCATGTAATTTAATATTCACTCTAGAAGTATTTGTCATAAGTACCCACACACTTAGGATTCCTAAGTATACATGATAGACTAAAACTTAGAGAATCTAAGTATAAAGTCGTTTTTTATGATAATTCATTGGAATATATTAACCCCATACCAACTCAGCTTGCTAAAGCCAGAAAAAAAGCTAACTTATCTCAAAAGGATTTGGGGATTCTTATTGGTCTTGATTCTAGCTCTGCGAGCAGTCGCATGAATCACTATGAGAAAGGTAGACACACACCTGACATCAAAACGCTGAAGAGAATATCTTTAGAACTAGGAGTTCCACTAAACTATTTCTTTTGTGAAGACGACATAACAGCCGAATTGGTAATTCAGATAGCTAACTTAAATAACTCCGAGAAGGAAGAGTTATTAAGTCAAATTAAAGAAAACTTTAAAGCAAAATAACACCCTCCCCGAATATTTCTAATAGCACGTTTTGTAAAACATCATAAGCCTGAAAATACATCAAATCTTTCATTCTTCTTCCATAGTTAACAGTTACCTTATTTTTTGTAAAGTTTAAAACCTTTAACCTGTTGTAAATAATATAAAAAAAATATTTTCTGCATATTATTATTCAATATAAGGGAAGGACAGTTACACTATGCTCGATATGCTGCAACATTTACAGCGTGTTGCCCCTATTAAGTTTGATCTTTTTGCGGTTAACCTTGACCAAAAACAACCAGGCTTCCCTGAGCATGTACTGCCTGAATACCTTGATAATTTAAATATTGAATACAAAATTGTCGAAGAAGATACCTACAGTATTGTTACCGATATTATTCCTGAAGGTAAAACAACGTGCTCACTTTGCTCTCGTCTACGCCGTGGTATTTTATATCGTACAGCTAAAGAGCTAGGCGCTACTAAAATCGCACTGGGTCATCACCGCGATGACATGATAGAAACCTTGTTTTTAAATATGTTTTATGGCGGCAAACTCAAAAGTATGCCGGCTAAACTAATGAGCGATAATGGTGAACACATGGTTATTCGCCCATTAGCTTATTGTAAAGAAGCCGATATTAGTCAATACGCATTTAGTCAAGGCTACCCTATTATTCCGTGTAACTTATGTGGCTCACAAGAAAACCTACAACGTAAGCACACCAAGAACATGCTAGAACAATGGAATAAAGAGCACCCAGGGCGTATAGAAAGTATTTTTACTGCCATGCAAAATGTTGTACCTTCGCATTTAGCTGATAACCAATTGTTTGATTTTGCTAATCTGCAAACCGGTGACGTTATTGATGGTGGCGACATTGCGCTAGATAAACCAGATATTCCAAAAGCGCCGGTTAATCCTGAACAAGATGAAACAGACCAAGCCGACGTGGTTACAATTAATTTAAGCTAATTTTTTAAGGGTTTGCAGTAATGCAAACCCTTCACTCTGTTCTATGCTGCTACCTACCGGCAGCTAATCCTTGTAAAAACTCTAAACTCTGCAATTCTTGTTTATTCGCCTGATAAGGCAGCTGCTGTAAGCTATCATAAGCAAAATCTTTAATAGTAAACTCACTCACTTTACTTTGCCCAAAGCTGTTTCGCTCACCTGGGCTTGGCGACATACGTTCAATAACAAAGTCGCTCAACCGCAAATCATTCGTTTGCTTAGGCAAAACAGACCAATGCGCTTTAAAATCAATTTGTTCGCTGCCCTCATCTAAACGAGCTTTAGCAACTAAATGTGCTAATGGCGAAGTACCACTGTATAAGTTAGCTCTTAAGCGATATAAACCACTTTTTATCACTGTTAAATTAGCAGGCACTATCATATTATCATTACGTGGATATGCGTTATCAAAGCTAGTTAGGGTTGCACTAGGCGGCATATATTGTATTTGTGCCACCACAGGAACCATTTTACCCGCAATGTCGGCTTCAACTAATAACTGTAAATTGCGAGGATAGTCCTCCTCACCTTTAAACGTAATTGCCAGCTCATTGTCACGAGCAACACCGCTGTGTGTTTTTAACAGCTGTTTTGTATCAGTATTACTGAGTGTTACCTGTGCTTTACCTAAATTTTGTGCACTTATGGTTAATTTAATCGCTTGCGGATAGACATAGCGATATTGAGATAAACTTAAGGTTAACTCCCCGCCCTGCTCCCCCACTGGGCTAGTAACCGGAAAAAACTGATTTGGCTTAAGCCGGTCTTCATCATTTACCGTTAAAGGTTGTGAATAAGGCGGGAATACTAAGTTTTGTTGATATTGCTGCGCCACCGCCGATGCTGCTTTAGCTATATCTTCATTAAACTCATGCTGCTCTTTAGGTGTTTTTTTTATGCTTGGTTTAACATCTAGTACCTTAGGTTTTGCTGGCATAGCTACAAATTCAGGTGTTTTTTTATGCTCTTTAGCTGTTGTTTGCGAAGCTGAATAACTAGCATTGCCTTTACCTAAAAACCACATCAAGCCGGTAACTATTATTACTAAAACAATAACGTAGGATTTTTTCATTGTTATTTATCCTATAAATACTAGGGTCTGTTGACCTTTCAAGGTTAAATTTGCAGCAGTCTGTTTAGTATTTAGACAAGGCAGAGCCTATGTGGTGTGGTTATTCCCCATAAATAGGCGATAACGCAGCATCAATACCAAACAGGCGCAGCCCTTCGGGTTCTGCCTAGGGGCGATTTACTCTTTGTTTCTCGGTTTTTACTTAGCCCACTAGGTTACAAACCTCGCGCCGCGATTAAACCGCCCCTAGTTTGAACAAATTGTAATCCGCAAAGGTCAACAGACCCTAGCAGTTAATCACTTTTAGAACGTAAACCTGATGCAATTTGCATTAAACTTTTTTTGGCTAAAAATAAATAACTGCATAAAGCGAATTGGTATAAAAAGCGTACAACATATAAAGCCGCACGCACAATCACCTTTATGGGATCACATTATATATGAGCGTTGAAGCACTCAAATTATCAGAGTCTTTTACATAACGGTATTGTTTTTTCCAAAACCAACTACCGGTAGTTTCATCGACAGTTTCATATCCTAATGTATCGCCAGCCACGCTAATATTATTCATTGCCACCGTTACATTACCTTGGTGCTGCGCTTGTTGAATTTCATTATGGCTGTAACTGTTAGTCATCATTAATGGATAATGGTATGGCATGAAGCTACTAACAGCATCACCTTGTGAAGTTAAACGCCCATTGGTGTCAATATTGGCACTACAACTACCAAATGAGCTTACCGAGCTTGCGCCACATGATGAGTGAGTAGCGACTACCGAATCATCGTTACCACGTAAAAAGCCAGCCGTTAAACCTAAGTATGCATTACCATCGGCCACAAAGCGTAAACGCGGTGTGCGCGCATCAGGTAATGGCGCGATTCTACGTGCATTATTAACTTTTAAATCATGTAATACGCCAACCGCCTCGTTCACTTCACTGCCTAGCCACCAAGTTAATGCAGCATCTACAGCAAAATTCCACGATGCGCCGGTTAACGCACTCACCGCTAAGTCGGCTAATTCACTACCGCCACCAGCACCTGCTAAATCAAAGGTAGCAATAATATTAAGCGGTTTTAAACCCGCGTTTTCTAGCCAGTTTTCCTGGTTATCTATAATATATCGGGCAACTAAGTCACCGGTAGAGTGGGTTACAAACACGCAGCCTGGCTCGCATAAATTTGAGCGAGAGATCTGTTGTAGCTTGGGCCATACCCAATCTGTAGTAATTTTTCCTTCTATTCGTTCATACGCAGGCCAGTCAATGCGCTCGTCGGCACGGTTTACCCAATAAGACTGCCAATAGCTTTGGCCATCGTTTACTACATCACTACCTGCTTTATTGGTAAGCTGGGATACTTGCAAACCATGAATTAAAACTACTTTATACTCTTTACTAAGCGCAGAAAAACTCATTAAGAGCCCTATTGCTGCTGCAAATAAAGTCGCGCGTTTAAAAGTGTGTGTGTTGTTCATATTAATCCTTAACTGATTGAATATTTTTATTATGCTTAGCTTGTTACACGCTGTTGTCAGTGCATGGTAAAAGCAATGCATTGACCAGTATTGGGAACAAATTTAAAAAATGCAACATTTTGTTATCATTTTCACCGTTAAAGCTAAATATTTGCGTTAAAATACGACAAAAGCGCCAAACTATTGTGTTAAACAAAATAGCTTTATCCCCTTCTTAAGCAGTATCAATAAACTTTCTTTTAACTGTGGTTAACTATTAAACAACACTACTTTTTATTGATGTAATAGCGTAAGTTAATTACACACGATGAAAACCAAGGAATTAAAATGGTAAAAAAAATAATTTTTGGCAGTGTTTTATTTACTGCAATTTCAGCGCCTAGTTTTGCTAGTAGTATTAACACCCAACTTGAACAAGCAACACAAAGTGTAAGTGAAAAAGTCATTACATGGCGTCGCCATTTGCATCAATATCCAGAGCTGAGTAATCGCGAATTTGAAACCGCGAAGTACATTACTAACCATTTAAAATCTTTGGGTCTTGAAGTACAAACCGGTGTTGCGCATACCGGTGTTGTGGCTAAATTAAGCGGTGGTAAAAAAGGCCCTTTAATCGCCCTTCGTGCCGATATGGATGCTTTACCCGTTACCGAACAAGTTGATTTACCCTTTGCCTCTAAACAAATCTCAACCTATCGTGGTAATGAAGTAGGCGTTATGCATGCCTGCGGGCACGACACTCATGTTGCTATTCTAATGGCCGTAGCAGAGTCACTGGTAAAAATTAAAGATCAGTTAGCGGGTGAGGTACTGTTTGTATTTCAACCGGCTGAAGAAGGTGCCCCCGAGGGAGAAGAAGGTGGCGCTGAGCTAATGCTAAAAGAAGGTTTATTTAAACAAAAACCTGAAGCGGTGTTTGGCTTGCATGTCACCAGCTCACTTAATACTGGTCAAATTGGCTTTAGAGAAGGGCCACTAATGGCCAGTGAAGACTCTTTCACAATTAACGTAACGGGTCGTCAAACTCATGGCTCGCGCCCTTGGAATGGTGTAGATCCCATTGTTGCTTCATCACAAATTATAATGGCAACTCAAACAATCGCCTCTCGCCAGGTAGATGTAACTAAAGCGCCTTCTGTTATTTCATTTGGCGCGATTAACGGCGGCATACGCTCAAATATTATCCCCGATAATGTAGAGCTTATTGGTACAATTAGAACCTTTGATCAAACTATGCGTGCCGATATTAAAAAACGTTTAGCTAAAACCGCTGAGCTGGTTGCCGAATCCGCGGGGGCTAAAGCTGATGTGCATATAGATCACGGCTACCCTGTAACAATAAATAATGTTGCACTGACCCAAAAAATGACCCCTACACTTGCCCGTATTGCAGGTGCTGACAACATTATTACCACAGATTTAATTACCGGTGCAGAAGACTTTAGCTATTATGCATTAGAAACCCCTGGGCTGTTTTACTTTTTAGGTGTTACTCCAGAAGATCAAAACGCTAAAACGGCACCAAGTAATCATTCACCTCAGTTTTATGTTGACGAAAGCGCATTACAACTTGGCGTAGAATCATTATCTCAACTGGTCGTTGACTACTTACAATAAAAACCCAGTATAACAAGCACATGGCTAATAACCTGTGCTTATGTTATAGAGAGTGTTATTCAGCTAATATAAATCCCCAATCGCTTACCTTTAATATCTAATATAAATTCTCAACTTGGTAAGGACACCTCAATGACAGCAGAGTATTTTAATTTTTTAAGCCTTATTGGCGTGGCATTCTTTGCAATTTCAGGTGCATTATTAGGCCACGACAAAGATATTGGTGGATTTGGTGTTGTCGTTGTTGGCTCAGTCACCGCGTTAGGCGGTGGCACGCTCAGAGATATTCTTCTTAATCAACCTGTATTTTGGATAGCCAACCCCGATTATTTATATGCCACCTATAGCGCTATTTTTGTCACCGTTATGTTTATTCGCCACTTGCCCGACCTGTCTAACTATTACATGTTACTGGTTGATGCCATCGGTATGGCTATTTTTAATGTGGTCGGTATTGAAAAAGCACTCATTGAAGGTACAACCATGGTGGTTGCGCTTACAATGGGAATGACGACGGGTATATTTGGCGGCTTAATACGTGATGTGATCTGTAGAGAAGTACCACTGGTGATGCGCGAAGAACTTTACTCCACCGCGTGTTTTGCAGGAGGCTTAACCTATGCCGCGCTATTTTTATTGGATGTCCCTTATTTATGGTGCATTATAGGCTCATTATTGGTAACCGTTTTTCTAAGATTGGGCGCACTGCATTTTGGCTGGCAACCCAATTTATTTAGAAAACGAACCCCAAAAATAAGAGATTAGTATAAGTATGGCTTTACACTAATCGCTCATACAAGCCTGACGCCCGTGATACACTTTTCCCCATGGCCAGTTGCAGCACTTTTTTATCTGCCACCAGCTCAAAGGTCTGTTTTGCGCGGGTAATTCCCGTGTACACTAATTGCCTATTAATACCGATACTCGCCTGCTTGAGCGGTGGTAACACCATCGCGGTATAACTAAACTCTGAGCCTTGGGATTTATGAATGGTCATTACATACACTTTATCGTGCGCCGGAAGTCGTGCGGGTGAAAATGCCCGTTCATTCCCTTGCTCATCGATAAACAGTGCCTTGAGTTGGCCGCTATCATCGGGCATTAAAATCCCTATATCACCGTTAAATAATTTTAGCTGGTAGTCGTTTTGACTAACCATTATCGGCATCCCTATATAATGCCGCTGATTAGGATTAACGCTAATTAAACCTTGCTGCTGTAATACCCGTTCAATACGCTGGTTTAAACTATTAACGCCGTAATCGCCTTCACGTACTGCAGCAAGTAACTGATAACTGGCAAAAGCTGCATGCACTTGCGCAACACTGGCACCTTGCGCTATCAGGGTTAGGTAATTAGCATAATGACTTGCGGCACTATTTACTAACTTTTCAATCGGTGTGGAAACAAAATCATAGTCTAAAATAATATCGCTAAAATGCCCTTCGCTGCTTTGTTGTTCAACGTAATTTAATATTCCTCGGTTGTTGGTATTTACAGCCAGCGCCAATTGACCTATGCCACTTTTTGCATCAAACCGATAGCTATGTTGTAAAAAGGCAATGCAGTCAGCAAGTTTAAACTCACTTTGACTTTGCGCATTTAGTTTAACAGCGCCATTAAAGCACAGCGTGTTCAATTGCTCACAGCGTACTTTTGAATAACGCGGTGTTTGTCCAAGCACTAACCCTTGGCATAAATCACTCATTACACTGCCAGTATCAACCGAAGCAAGTTGGTCTTTATCGCCGAGTAAAATCAATCGAGCATGATCTGGCAAGGCCTCAATTAATTTAGCCATAAGTGATAAGTCGACCATGCTGGCCTCATCAATAATCAATACATCAACATGTAACGGATTGCTTTTATCGTGCCGAAATTTATTGGTAAATGGCTTAACTCCCAACAGACGATGAATGGTTTGCGCGCTTTGCGGGATCAACGCGTTAATATCATCTGGTATTTCACTAAGCTTATTTTTAGCCCCTAAAATTGACTCGGTTAGCCGAGCCGCTGCCTTACCGGTGGGTGCTACTAATTTAATGCTCAATGGCGCCGCTTGATATAACGACTGCAAAATCGCTAACAGCTTTGTCACCGTGGTGGTTTTACCTGTACCAGGCCCGCCCGTGATCACACTAAAACCTTTTGTAGCGGCAATGGCACACGCTACTTTTTGCCAATCAATGTCTATACTCGGATCATTAGGAAAGTAGCGAGTTAATAACTGGGCAAGTACTGCATCATCAAGGTTAAGTTGTCGTTCGCTCATTGTCAGTAATCGTTGGGCAAGAGTCTGTTCATAGCCTGCTAAACGAGAAAAATATAATCGTTGATTAAACAATTGCAGCGGCTTTTGCTCCCCAACACTGTGATGTGAGAGTAAATAACGTATTGCCGCCTCAGTCGTAAAGTCATCACTAAATGGGCTCAGAGTGTCAGGCTGCATGCCTTCTAGTTTAGTAAAGTCGCTTTGACGTAAATTAAACGGATTAGTCCAATCAACCTCTGTTAGGGTTAAACAGCTATGCTGGCTTTGTTGCGATAAACACAGCATTAAAATTATATAAAAGAGGTCGTCATACCCTTGCTGTGCGTTTGTGCCACTGAGTAACTCAGCCAGTTTTACATCAACCACACGCACTCTATGTTCGTCCGTTAAATACGTTAGCAACGGCACGACTTTAATACTTTCGCTGGCCTGCATCGTTAGCTGTGCTGTTGTGAGCACAGGTTCATCTAAAAGCGCATCATCTAAGTCATCAAACAAACCCGGTTGTTGATTTAAATCACTCATAGCATGGCTCCTTGGCTAAACAAGCCATCTAAAATAACGACTTGATCTGCACTTAGCTGTTTAAAGTACACTCCCTCACCTGCTGGCATACCGCGTAAAAAAGTATAATAAACACCGCCTAAATGCGCCTCTATTGAATAATCGGGAATTCGTTGTTTAAGCAAGCGATGCAGCGCTACGGTATAAATTAAATACTGTAAATGATATTGGTGGATGGTCATTGCTTGCTCTAGCTGCTCAGGCACATAATCGGCAGCGGTACTGCCCAAATAATTCGATTTATAATCTAAAATATAATACTTGCCTTGGTAGCAAAAAATTAAATCAATAAAGCCTTTTAGTAACCCTTTAACATGGGCAAACTCAAGTTTACTTTGGTTAAAGCCAAAATGTTTAATTAACACTTCATTAAGCTTAGGGGCACTGAGGCTGCTAAGTGGTAAATTAAACTCCATTTCGACTAAACAGTCACTTGGCGCTAATTGGCTCAAACTTAAATTATTCTCGCTGTTTAACGAGCAATTAAGTGCATCGAGTATCCATTGCTCGGTAATTTGCTGCCATTGCTCATCAATATGGTATTTTTCAAAAGCACGCTCAATCACAGCCGTTAAGTTTTGCTCTGTATTCGTGGGATGATTTACCGGACTGGTAAAATCAAGCTGCTCAAATATTTCGTGCAAACAACTCCCTGGTTTTGCACCCTTTGGAAAGCTATACGGTGAAGGAAGTTCATCTTGCTGCACGGCAAACTCATCTCTTTGATGATCTTCATCGCTGCGCCCAGGAGCAAGTTGCTCTGCATGCTTTTTAAAGCTCAAGGCACTAAAGCTAGTTGCTCGCCAGTCACGTTCAATCTGCGCCGTTACTGTATTAATAAGTAAATCGTGCTGTTTAGTGTCACTATTTTTTAACCGAAGTATGCCCTGCTCATGTAATTCGCCTGAGGTAAATTGCTGGTATTGCATAGCATGATTAGCCTCACAAAATTCACTTAAATGGGTGCGCCACACTTGGCTACTGTTTATCTCTAACCCTGAGAACAACACATGCCCCAGCGCACTACTTTGAATTGCTAAACGGCTACTTTGCCCTTGAGAAATGTTATACACGCCCAGCGAACAAAAATGCACTGCTCGGGTCAGTGCCACATAAAGCAAACGTAAGTCTTCTGCTAAACGTTCTTGTTCGGCTTTTTGCAGGGCGTCTTCGTCTTTACTTAAATCGTAAATCAACTTGCCATTTTGATGATAAAGCGCGTCTTTAGTTTCACGATAACCACTGGCAAATGGCATAAATACCAATGGGTATTCAAGCCCTTTAGAAGCGTGCATAGTCACAATTTTAACTAAGTTCGCATCACTTTCTAAGCGAACTTGCACTGTTTCGCCATCTTGCTGGCTCACCTTTTGCGCAAACCAACGCAATAAACGAAGTGTCCCTTCAAGCTCTATTTGTTTTTGCTGCAGTATTTCGCCAAGGTGCCTAAAATCGGTAAGCCACCGTTCTACGTTATAGCCCAAGCCTTGCCATTTGGCACTGAGCTGATTGTGACTCAGTAAGCGTTCGAGCATTGCCATTGCCCCTTGCTTATGCCAAATATGGCTAAGTTGAGCAAAAAAGTTTAGGTGTTCTTGCCAGCTATTTTCATCATCGGCTAGAGCAAAAATATCGTTATAGCTTAAACAAAATAACGGGCCAGCTAATACACCGCGTAGTAACGCCTCATCGTACTGACCATGCAAAGCCGTTAAAAAATTGAGCAAGTGATGACTCAACTCTTGGCTAAATACACTGTCGCGCGACAAATACACACTGGCAATATTAGCTTTACTCAGCGCTTGCTTCATTATTTGTGCTTCTACGCGGTCGCGCACCAAAATACAAATATCAGCAGCACTGACAGGGTTAGCGCCAATACAAGCAATACCTTGGCTTGCTTGCTCAAGTAAAGTAACTATTTTATTAGCAAAATGGGTGGCTAAATGTGCTTGCCCTACGCCTTTACTGGTCGGCTTATTTTTTTCATCGCCGGCTTCATCTACAAACACATTAAACTCAAACGCGTTGTCAGGTTTACCGTCAATTAAAAACGACTCATCTGCTTTTTTTCCTTTCGCTTTCACTTTATTAAATGGAATGGCGTTATTATAAATAAAGCTGTTGTCGTATTTGCTAAATAAGCTATTTACGCTATTTACAATATCACTGCTTGAGCGAAAGTTAGTGCCCAATGTAAATTGTTGTGGCTCATCTACCGCTTCTTTTGCGCCAATGTAGGTAAATATATCTGCGCCCCTAAACCCATAAATAGCTTGTTTGGGATCGCCTATCATAGCTAAAGTGGTATTGCTTTGAGCATAAATTTTACTAAAAATACCGTACTGAATCGGGTCAGTATCCTGAAACTCATCTATCATTGCCACCGGAAATAACTGCGCTATTTTTTGTGCGAGCACATCACCTTGTTCACTCTTTAAGGCACTGTGTAAATTAGTCAGCAAATCGTCAGGGGTGATCACGCTTTGTTCTTGTTTGCGTTTAACTATGGCCGCTTTTACCCAGCTCGCCGCATATTGCACTATCGCAATTTTTAACCCTTGGTTAATGGTGTTGTTAAGTGCGGCTAAGGCATCGAATTGGCTAATAAGTGGATGGGTCAGTAATGTGCCATTTTTTTTATAATTAGCAGTATTACTTAAGTTCTCGCTACTCCACACCTCAAACGAATACTTACTGGTACCAAATTCAAAAAAATCATCATTGCCTAAGCAAAATGCTTCAAGTGCAGCAAGACTGCCCTTTCGCCCAGGTGTTTTTGAGCCACTTAAATCGGATGCTTTAACAGCACCAATAAACTCTTGCTCTAGGCAGGCTTTTTTAAAGGCTGGAACACGCGCCAAGTATTCATCTCGCGCTTGCCATACCGCATCTAAACTAACTTTTGGGGTTATTTCTGCGTTCGCCTTATTTAAAATACTACTTACATGACTAAATAGTGATTCGGGCGCAGCAAATACCGCTAAAATCGCATCTGTTCTTTCTTTACTGAGTGGGTATACAAACGCACGCCAAAAGTCTTTTATGGTTTCAAGCAGAATATCGCGCTCATCTAAAATGAACTCTAAGTTAAATGCCACACCGGATTCAAACGCATGCTGTTTTAGCATTCGCTGACAAAAACCATGAATGGTAAAAATAGCTGCTTCGTCCATTGATTTAGCTGCGGCATCGAGTAAGTCAAATGCACGGTGCTTGTCATCAACACCTGCTATTACACCCTCAATTAGCTCATCATTGGGTACTTGCCCAAGTAACGCATCACGCGCGGCAATAATTCGGCTACGAACACGGTCTTTAATTTCTTGCGTGGCGGCATCGGTAAAGGTGACTACCAAAATTTGCTCAACACTCAATGGCGTATTCAGCTCACCAGGTATTTGCATGCCCAATAAATAACGCAAATACAAACCCGTGATCGTGTAGGTTTTACCTGTGCCAGCACTGGCTTCAATTAAGCTTTGCCCTAATAATGGCATAGTGAGCGGATTAAGCGCTTGCATAGTCACTCTCCTTGGCGTGCTCGAATAATGGGGCGAGTAGCTTATCGCTCCAATGTATAAATTCGTCTTGGCAGTCATTAAGTGATTGCACCGTTAAACGAATATATGGGTTTTCTCCTTCGCCTCGGCCAATATACTGTGGACTAAATTTACTGTTGGCTTTTGCCATATCACCACCGCTTTTCACGTATTCATAACCACTTACCGGAAAAAACGCCACGGGCTTGTTGCGTAATTCTTTATAAAGCGCAAACCAATCTGCAAGCAGTAAATCGGCATCGGCTTTACTCATAGGGGCAAAGCTTATTTGCTTATCTAAACCCAGCAATAAGGTTTCAACCTCTTGTTGCATGCTTTGTGCAGCAAGGTGATAAATAAAGCCTTTAATTAAATCTTTAGCTTTAATACTGGCACTGCGATAAAACACTTGTTTTTGCATATACACATGGTTTAGCCAGCCTTCAATGGTGGTGTTTTCAAGTGACAGTAATACTTCTATCGGTTCGCTTTTACCCGCTTTTATTTGTTGTTTTACTTGCCCTGCAAGCGCATCAACGCGATGTTGCATGCTTTCATAAATTAAGCTACCAACATGAGCTTGCGGCAACTCACCGCGCTGCAGTATTTGTTCGGTACTCAGTGGTGTATCGTTAATATTAGCTTCAAGTATTTCATCAAGGTAAAAATAACGGCGCAGCGCATCTAAGCTAAACGGTTCTTCATCTTTGGCTATATCGTTAAATTGCGGCAAACGTAACCCTAGGCTTTGCTGATAAAAGCTCTCTTGGGCGTGGCACACACTGCGAATAAACATATCAAGATCAAGCAGCTCTGGAGGCGTTACATCAAGCGCAGTGATTGCTTTTGGCTCAATTGCCTCGCTAGGCAGCCAAATTGGGTTATAGCTGTGGTTGTTAAGCCCTGCCTGTTCAGCGCTAGCTGGCAAATAATAATGACTATTAAAAGGTTGTAAATGTTGTTGGCTAATAAGGCAATCTGGCAAGGGTTTATCACCGGGTTCGCTAAGTTTGAAGCTGCGACCTATGTATTCTAACAATTCACTGACAAGTGTTGATGGCATGCGTGGTTGATTGTCAAAACATGATCGGCCAATGTAGCTCATGTATAAATTATCTCGGGCACTTAATAGCGCTTCTAAAAAGAGGTAACGGTCATCGAGTTTTCGTGAACGGTCACCTTTTTGCTTTTTAGAATACGGCACTAAATCAAATCCGATTGGCTGCACGGTGCGCGGGTAATCGGCATCGTTTAAGCCTAGCATACATACCACTTTAAAGGGGACGGCGCGCATGGGCATGAGGGTACAAAAATTCACTTGCCCCACTAAAAATCGCTGGCCGACACCTTTCTCTTGTATGCCTTGTTTAATTAAATAGCTAACAATGCGCTGCGATACGGCCTCACTGTAATCACCGTTATCGTGGTGCTTACCTATATCTTCGAGTACTTTTTGCAGTACTAATAAATCCCAACTGTCGTCGCTTTCGCTCTCATAAATAGTATTGAGCAGCTCACTTAAAATTTGGGCTTTATTAGTGAGTGTATCATCGGGGGTGAGCTTAGCTTTAAAGTCTTGCAATACATCAATAAAATGTACCAGCTTGTTGAGTGTATCGAGTGCCATGCCCTCAACCTCATCGGCACTGTAAATACCATTAAATGGGCATTGTTCATCGCGCATGGCAATACCCAGTAGTAGCCGGTTTAAGCCATGTTGCCAAGTGTTAAGCTCAATTGCGGGTAAATCAAAGCTACTTTTATGTTCAGCGTTTACACCCCATTTAACGCCAACGCGCTCCAACCAATACTGAATTTGCTCATATTCATGCGCTTCTAAGCCAAATTTTTCAGCAATT
The DNA here is from genome assembly GCF_005887265.1 of Pseudoalteromonas sp. S1608. Taxonomy (GTDB): domain Bacteria; phylum Pseudomonadota; class Gammaproteobacteria; order Enterobacterales; family Alteromonadaceae; genus Pseudoalteromonas; species Pseudoalteromonas undina. The sequence goes on along the minus strand of NZ_PNDK01000031.1, from coordinate 12,138 downwards.
TGGGTAACCTGTAATAAATCGAGAATATCCGACACACCAAAGCGCGAAAACGGTAAGTTAGCCAAACTAGCAAACGAACTCAGCACTGGCTTTTCTTGCTCTATGGCTAAATCGGCTAGCGCATAAGGTATAAATCGACTGCCCTGTGCACCACCAAAAACTGCTTCAATATAAGGGCTGTAGGTACCAACGTCGGGCATCATCACGATGATGTCTTTGGGGGTAAGCGCTGGGTTCTGATTAAACAAATTAAGTAAGTAATCGTGCAAACGCTCTACTTCTCGAAGTGGTGTATGGCAATCGCTAAGTGTAATGCTTGCATCGTTTACAGTTATTGGCAGCTTGCCCTCATCGTTAATAAACCATTCTTTGTTATCGGTGAGCGACTCACCTTTAAAGGCAAGTTGGTAAATTTCACTTTGCACTTGGCCAAGTAAGCTGTCGTCAAATGCATCTATAAAGCCATCAATCCAGCGGGCATCAAGCTGCACTAGTTGCTCAAAATAATCGCGGCCGAGTTTACCCCACGACGATAACAGCGGATTACCAATAAAATAGTATTCCTCATCGGGGTTGGTGTGCTTTTTTTGCTGTGCTTCCAGCAGCGGCATTTTGGCATATTTAGCGGTGATTTTAGCCGCTGTTTTTTCATCAATTATATCGCCCCAGTAATGCTCGCTAGGGTTAAAAAAGAACAAAAACACTTCAGTTTTTTTACTTAAAGCTTCAAACACTTCAAGCTGCGAGCTGGCAATCGCCGATATGCCAAATAAGCTAATGCGTTTTGGTAATAAGGCGCTATCCATGCTCTCAAGTGCACTGAGTAACAGCCCTTGCATATTGGCACGGTGAAATTGGCTTTGCCCTAGCTGTTTGCTTAATTTGACGATACGACGCCATAAATCGGGTTGCCAAGGCGCAATCGTTATATCAACATCATCAAGCTCATCGATGCCACTATCCCATGTGGCTATCCAATGGGGGCGATACATCAAATATTGGTCGTACACATCGGCTATTTTTTCACATAGAGCAAAGGTTTTTTGGCCGTCAATATCGCCCTCTAAATAGGTTTTAAGCGGTAAGTACAGCGGCTCATTTATGCACTGGGGTAAAATGGCAAATAATTTCCAAGCAAGGTTAGGTTTGTTAAAGGCCGACTCTTTAGGCACGTTTGGCAGTAATTGCTGATACAACTGCCAAATAAAGCTCGACGGGAGCGGAAAGTCTACCTGTGCGGCTACGCCTAAATTTTCACTTAAACCGATTTTAAGCCATTGCGACATACCCGGCGATTGCACTAACACCACTTCTTTATCAAATGGGCTTTGCAATGGGTTTACTTTTAATAGCTGATGAAACTGCGCTTGCAGGGCTTCCATACGGTTTGATTGAATAATATTGAGCATACGATACCAGCCTTACTTGAGATAAAGCCAGTGTAAGATATTTTCAATTTAAGCGGTAGCACTAAGGGGAAATTGGCACTAATAAATCAGCAAGTTAGCCCACCGATAGTGAACTTTTAAACGCACTGCTTTAACTGCAGTGCGTTTATTATTTAAATGGTGATGCTATTTATAAGGACTAATACTTGAAAGACTAAAATCACTTTGCATAATAACTTGGCCATCAATGCCTTTAAGTTTTAATGAAATAGCAGGGTCGACTTGTTGCCAGTCTATGCTTAAATCACCATAGTTAACATTATGTGTGTAATTACCCACACGATGCTGGTTAGGGCTAACGTCTTTCCACTTTTCTGTCAGACCTGAGCTGGTCATTTCAATAAGCGGGTAATCAAGGTTATGTTGATACCTTGAAATCTCGCCCCAGTGAGTATCGCCACTAATAATAATCACACCATTTACTTGGTGTTTTTTAATTAGCGCAAATAAACGGTTTCGATCCTCAGGAAAATTTGCCCACGACTCCCAGCCGGTAAAATCTGGCAGTAACTGCAAGCTTGACGCTATTAGCTTTATTGCCGCTGGCTTTTTAAGCTCGGCTTCAAGCCATTGCCACTGTGCTTCCCCTAGCATTGATGCGCCTTTAACTTCAGTTGGACTGTACGGGCCTTGGTTATTTGCTTTACGCTTGGTGTAATACTCAATCTCGCTAACAGAATTAAGTGTGTCACGATTAAAGCGTAAATCTGGCATGATCACCTGCACGGTTTGCTCGCCTTCGCCATACATGTACGAGGTATAAATGCCATCAGCACGGGTACGGCGTTTTGAGTTTGCCGGTTCTTGCCAAAAATCGAGCATGATTTGCCGCGATGCTTCTTTATGCGGATACTCTTTCCCCGCGTCATTTTGACCATAATCGTGATCATCCCACATAGCTATTATTGGTGTTTGTGCGCGTAGTGCTTTAAAGCCTGGCTTTGCCCCTAATCGTTGGTATTTATTTTTAAGCACGGCCATGTCGTTAGTATCGCCATAAATGTTATCGCCTAAAAATATAAATAAATCACCCTGCTCTTTATTAATCGCATTAAAGATGGGGATGTCTTTATCTTGATGCCCACACGAACCAAATAATATTTTAGACGGCGCAGCCATTGCTACACTGCTAATCACAATAGTCAGTGACAGTGCAGAATACTTAAAGGTTTTTAGCAACTGTTTCATTTTAAAATCTCGTTAATAGCCGGTGCCATATTAGGGTTAATTATGTGTGGGTTTTGCCCAAGTGCTTTTAAAACGGTGGCGGCAATTTGCGCTTGTTTAAGCTCGTTTTTAGTTTTAATTAAGCCGTTATTTTTAATTGCAGGACCAATAGCTGCCAGCCAAATATGCTCAGAGCCTACTATGCCGTTAGGAAACACATCTGCACCTAGGTTAAGCTCAAGCAATGCTCGACGAGAGCTGTGATGTTGCCAATCACTGGCATGACTTCCACGGCCATGATCAGTAGTAACAATTAACGTAGTATTATTTTTATAACCTGCTGTGCTTTGAATGGTTTGCCATAAATCTTTTAAAAATGCATCGCTTTGTTTGGCCGACTTTAAGTAAGCATCGTAATGGCCATCGTGAGCAAAATCGTCAGTTTCTCCTAAGCTAATCACCAACAATCTTGGCTTTTTAGCCAGCATATAGGCTTTAGCAAATCGATAGGTAAAACTATCAAGCCGCACATTGTGCCATGGGCTTGGGATTTCTGTTTGTAATGCGTTTAATAGGGGCGCATCGGCAAATAAATCATCGGCAATAGGCATAAATCCTGCGTTTACATACACATGACTACGCTTAATATTTACAATGTAAGGAAACACATCCCAGCTACCAAATAACGCGGTGCTGTTTTTAAATTCAGGCTGAGCGTTTAAACGCTCTAAAATAGTTTTATTTGGGTTGAATACCTTGTCGTTACTGTTGATACTTTCATCCACTTCGCCAGTGAGAATTTCGTTATACCCAGGGTATGAAAAATACCACGGATTACTCACCGACATAGTTGAGCCTTTAGCTCTATCGCCAATAATAACGCCTTGCTTTGCGATAGTTTGAGTTAAAAATGGCATTAGCAATTGTTGACGCTGTTGCGGGTTTTCATGCCAGAACTGGCTCTTTAAATGTGCTGGTTGCTTAACAAATTCCTTATTATTAATCAGCTTGCTATCGGCACCATTAAATACTTCTTGCCAGCGAACCCCATCTAAAGTTACCAACACCACATTTTGCGGTGCAGCCAATGCCATATTATTAAACAATAAAATTAAACTTAAGCCAGTTATTTTTATCATGCTTTTCATTGTGTTCTCATCAACCTTTTTATAGCAAAAAGCCCATCAATGATGGGCTTAATTACGTTTATTACGTTTTAAAACGTGGCCGTTAACGTCACGGCTGCTGTGCGTGGGGCGCCAATAAAGTAAGTGCTTCCATTACCTGTGCCGCCCGCTAGGTAGCTTTCATCAGTAATGTTGTAAACCACAAAAGCAATATCAATTGCTTTGAAGGGGCCAGCATTAACTTCAGCTGCGTAGCCTGCATTTAAATCAACCACGGTATAGCTATCTACATCGCCACGCTCGCCAGTGTATTTAGCCGATAAACCAAAGCGGAAATCACCGCTGTAATAATCGGTTGAAAGCACAAATAAATCATCTACTGAATCAATTACTTTGCTTCCTGCTTCAAAGCCTGGCGCATCGCCTTTATATTCAGAGTTATTATTGGTGTATGAGCTATATACATTCCACTGTGGGCTCAACATATAACTTGCTGATAGCTCTAAACCTTTCGATTCAATACCGCCCACATTTAGGTACGAGCCGTTAGTACCTATGGTGTAATCAATACCACCCGTGTCGCTACCTGGCGCTATAAAGGTAATACGGTTATCAAATTCAATTGAGTAAGCCGTTGCCGTTAATTTAAGTGCGTTATTGTCATAACGCACCCCTAAATCAATATTTTCTGCGGTTTCTGGCTCAATAGCTGACAAGTCAGAGCTGTCGCGCTCAAGCACACCATCTTTAATGGCGGCAAAGTTTTCGCTGTAGCTGGTAAATAACTCAGTGTTACTGTTTAACTGATATAAAATACCGCCACTAAATAGAAGGTCTGAATCACTGTTTACTTTAGCTGTGGTGGCGTTTTGATAATGGTCATACTTTTCTATGTCTACTAAGTACTTTTTAACCCCTAGATTAAGGGTTAAGTCGCCAAATGCCATTGAGTCTTGGGCGTACCATTTGAGCGTATCGGTCTCAAAGGTGTTTTTATATTGCGTCCAATAAGGGGTGTTATCAAAGTGATGATAAATACGCGCATCTATAACTTTATGCCAATCTCGTGACTCATCACGGTCGCTTTGCTCATACCAAAAACCGGCTTCAATATCGTGCATGCCAATGCTTGCTTGATAATTAGCAGTTACCCCTAAACGATCTTTATTATAATGTGTATGACGATAAGACATAACAGGCGTGGCATCAGCGTCGTAACATGCAGGATTAAGCTCGGGGCCTGACTCCCACGGCCAATTTAAGCTAGCCGTGCAACCTGCGTTGGGAGCAAGTGGGTTGCCATTACTATCTGTAAAGCCATAAGAGCCTGCGTTTGTGCCACCTTCTGTGGTTGGGTTACCATTTTCATCTACAGGGGACGTTAAATAAGGAGGGATCCAATCACCTCGGCCTGAGTTTTTATGATAATAAGGGCTAATGGTTAACAATGAGGTGGGTGAAATCGCGTATTCAAACTTTAAATACCCTAGAGTGTTTTCACGCAGCGTGCCCCAACCTTCTGCAAACATTTGGTCAAAGTGCGGAACGCCTGTCCAGTTCCATGTTAGTTGATCCCAATCTGGAGTTTGTTCAAATTGTGCCAAGCTCACGCTATTATAATTCGTCTCGCTTACATCATCGTAAGATAAACGCCCTGTTATAGTTAACTCATCAAGGGTGGTGACAAATTTCGCTTCAGCATGTTGGTTATCTTTCCCGCCATTGCTGCCCGAGCCAATCCAGCGGCTAGTATCGGTTTGCGAATAACTCACATACGCTTGAGTATTATCAAAAATGGTGCCAGTTTCGTGTTTAACGTAATAGCGACTTGCGTCATGGCTGCCTGAGGTATATGCAAAAGTGGTGCTTTTTTCAAAGCTAGGCGCTTTACTTACAAAGTTAAAAGTACCACCTAGCGCCTCTAACGAGGCTGATTTAATATCTGAAGTGCCCTGACCTACTTCCACGGTGACAAGATTTTCGCTATCTAGGTAACGATTCGCTTTAGCACCACCGCCATAATTTGAACCGCCATTAGGAATACCGTCTACCGTCATACCTAATTGCTGCTGGTTTGAGTCGATACTAAAACCACGCATGGTAATAGTGGTTGACCAATCGTCGCCGCCAAATGCGTCGCCTTCGTTTATGCTAATGCCAGGTAAGTTATCTATTACTGATAACACACTCGATACCGAGCTTTGTTGCTCAAGCATGGCAGGTTCAATAACGTTGTTTGCATAACTGGTTGGTTTTGCAGTAACGGTTACTTCTTCTATCACGTTATCGTTAGCATAAGCTGAAGTTGATACCGCCATGGCCACAGCCATGCTCAAAATCGATTTATTTTTTAAAGCGTACATTGTTGTCCCGTTTGATTCTAATTATAAAAGGTAATTATGAAAGCGGGCACAGTCTATTTTTTAAATATGACAACGAGGGGGAACTTTATTGACAGCAAGATTAAACAATTATGAGTATATTATGGCAAATAAATGTATAAAAAAAGACACTCACAGTTGTCCATGAGTGTCCTATTGTTTTTACTAAATTAGCTGCTATTTCAATTCAGTTAGCATGTCATCACTGTAAGCTGTGACTTCTTCGCCGTTTTTAATTTTGCTAATGTAATCTGGGTTAGCTATAAGCGGGCGACCAATAGCAATTAAATCAAATTTATTGTCGTTAATCGCTTCTTTCGCAGTTTCAAAACTATAACTACCTACACCCACTAAGGTACTTGCATAACCAGCTCGTAAAAACTCAGAGGTTGATTTACCTTCTAGTGAATCAAAACGCATGCTGTCGTCAAAAATACCGCCGTGTAAATAAGCTAACTTGCGGTTTTCAAGCTCTGGTAATAAGTAGTCAAATACTGCTTTATCACGATTGTCTTCGCTCATATTAAAATAAGCACCTGGCGTTAAACGCATAGCGGTACGCTCATTGCCTACAACATCAATAACTGCATCGGTTACTTCCAGTGCAAAACGAGACATGTTTTCTGGTGTTTGCCCGTACTCGTCATCACGTTCATTTGCCGCATAATGTAAAAATTGATCAATTAAATAACCATTAGCACCGTGAATTTCTACGCCGTCAAAACCCGCTTCCATCGCATTTTCTGCGGCCTTAGCGTAATCAGCCACTAAACCTTTAATGTCGTCTGTAGTTACAGGTTTTGGCGTAACATAAGTGAGTTCGCGCATACGCGGTACTGAACCTTCAACCCCTATTGCCGATGGCGCCAAAACATCACCACCAAAAAAGTGAGGGTGTGCTACACGGCCAACATGCCATAGTTGTGCAAACATTTTTCCGCCATTGGCATGTACTGCGTCAGTGACTTTTTTCCAACCTTGAATTTGTTCACTAGTGAAAAGCCCTGGTATGTTTGGATAACCTTGAGCATCAGCACGGATAATAATGGCTTCACTAATAATTAAGCCTACATCAGCACGGCGAGCGTAGTAATCAACCATTGCTTGTGTTGGCACTAAATTGTCATCTGCCATACAACGGGTCAATGGTGCCATAAGTACGCGGTTTTGCAGTTCTATGCTGTTATTTAATTTAAAAGGTGAAAGTAAGTCAATCGACATAATATTTATCCTTTGTTGAATGTACATTCAAGATAAGGTCACTTGAATGAATATTCAAGTATAATTTTGAAACTTTGTTTAAGATTGCGTAAACTGCCACCTAGGCCTAAGAAAAATAAATTTCTTCATTACTACTCTATCCACTAAAAGAGTCATTATGAGAACTGCAGAATTTGATAAAGAGTTTGTACTACGCCAAGCTATGGCCATGTTTATGCTTCATGGCTATGCAAAAACCAGTATGCAAAAATTGACTCAAGCAACCCATTTACATCCGGGTTCTTTGTATGGAGCATTTGGTAATAAAAAAGGCATTTTTTTAGCCGCTACGGAGCAATACCAAACCGATCGCAATACACAATTTACAGCGCTGTTTGAGCACAGTAATTGTATTTTAGATACGCTGAAACAATACCTTAATATCATTGTGCAAGAATGTATTGACGGCGAAGCAACTAAAGTGTGCTTGCTTACAAAAAGCATTAGCGAGGTAGAGGGTAACGATCCACAAATTTGCCACGTATTACGTACTAATTTAACGGCGTACGAGCATGCCTTTGCGCAGCAATTACAAAAAGCGATAGATAACAAAGAAATTACCAATGGACGAAGTGCCATAGAGCTAGCACGATTTTGTGTTATGGGTATTTATGGATTGCGCACTTATGCATTAACAAATCAAGACCCCGACGCACTAAACCAACTAGCCGACGAGCTGCTTGCAGCCATTAGCTAAACTTAATTTTAAAGCGCAGTATGTCGCTGCCTTTTGTATTCCCCCCACAGTGAGAGAGAGCCAAAAATGACCACTGACAATTTATCAAAGCAAGACGACGTAATTTTAGGCCTTGGCGCAAAAAAACGACTCGCATACATGTACGAAACTGTGCAACAGTTTAAGCAAGTGTGGATTTTAAACGATGACGACGGCTGCGTAATGCTCACTAACGAAGACGACGATTGCGTACCCGTATGGCCAACCCGTGATTTTGCACAAGCATGGGCAACCGGTGAATGGGAAGGATGTACACCTAAAGCAATTCCAACAGCAGATTGGTTTAGCCGCTGGACGCCAGGCCTTGAAGAAGACGACTTACTAGTTGCCGTGTTCCCTACCGAAGAAGACGACGGCACAATTTTATTTCCTGATGAATTTCAAGCGCAGCTCAATGCTAAACCAAAAAAATATTAAACTGCCCATAAAGCCATTTTGACAAATGGCTTTTTAATTACCTTCTTGTTGTTAGCAATCCTTCAAATATAAACCATCACTAAAAGCAGTCATACAATAGCCAAACTAAATAAATTATTAACCCTTTAATTAATCATTAACTATATTTTTATAATAACAGCTCACCGTTTAGTGATTAAAGTTAGTAACTACAAAGCAAAAATACGCTAAAGCGTTCATAACTATAATTATTCTGTTAAAAATGCAGTACAATTTTTACCGGTCACTAACTTAGGTATTACATGCGGTACACTTTCAATTTTATATGTTGTTTACTATTTCAAACCATTAGTTTTAATGCTTTTGCTGTAGCATTAAATCAAAATGACAGCTTACAACTAAAGTCTGCTATGTGGCATCAAGTAGATTTAGCTAAACCAACCCAAGGTGAGCAACTCGTTAATGCCTATCACAATGTAAGTACTCCCGTCACTTCGCTGTATAGTGCCCATGGCAGTGCAATAGCAAAAATTAGTTTAACCACAACGAGCGCAGGACGCTGGTATATAATCCCCCAAATTAATTATTTAGATAGTGGCGTTGCTTTTTATCAAGATACTAGTGGGATCAGAAAAATCGCTGATTTTTCACAAAATAGCGTCACTCAATCAGCCATTGTAATGCACAGCCAAGCTTTTGAATTACAGCTAGAAGCTAATTCACACGGTGTTTTATGGCTTTATATTAATGCTAAGCACTTTGCTAAACCTGTTAGCATTAACGTTATACCTCAATCTGCTTTTGTTAAACTTCAGTTTTATATCAATTCATTAAGCTTAGTGTCTATTACGATAATGCTGACCTTGGCCTGCATGGCCTTAATAATGTTCTTTAAAACACAACATCGCGTGGCGTTATTTTGTGCAGGTTACATAGGGTTACACGGCATTGGCTGGGCATTCGCGGCGGGGATAGTTGCGTTACTTTTTAATTACCACGCAATTAACACCCATTACTTTGGCATGTATATTTTTGCCTTCGCTATTGCTTGTGCCAGCTCATTTGCATATTACTTATTTAACTTTGACCAACATACCCGCACTGGTATTAGCCGATTTTTAAAATACTTCTCCATAACCGCACTTGCCTGTGGTTTTTTAAACCTCTTTTTACCCTTTCATTGGGTGTTTTATTTAGCTCATTTCCTTGCTGCCATTTGGGTGTATTTAAGCTTAAAACTGGGCTTTACAATGCTGGGGATGAAAGACTTTAGAGCGAAATATTTTTTAACTGGCAACCTTGTTTATAGCTTGTCCTTAGTTATTTTTATTTTATCGCACCTAAATTTAATAGAAATAAGTTCACCTGAATTATGGGTACTTATTGCTCTGGCCATTGATTGTATCTGTATTTTACTTTCTTTATCTGAATGGCTAAAAATAAAGCAAAATAATTTTATAAAAGCGCTAGAGCTATCACGCATAGACCCACTCACCAAAGTAGGAAACCGGCTGCAATTACAAGAAATGCTTGATAACTTAGATAATTTTTATCTCATAGTGTTTATAGATTGCGACAATATTAAAAGCGTTAACGATCACCTAGGTCATGCTCACGGTGACAAGCTACTCATTGAGGTTACACGGTTAATACAAAATGCGTTAGCCGATATAGGCGAGGTATGCAGAACCGGCGGTGATGAGTTTATTTGTGTGTGTAACGTTCAGTCAGCACAACAGCTCGCCCAACTCACCCTGAGCATCAACGAGTCGTTAAACTATATTCATCAACAAGTTCAAAAACACTGGCCGTTATCAGGCGTGAGCTATGGCTTAGCAAGTAGTGAGGAATGTAATGACTACAAAGCCTGCTTAACCTTAGCCGACCAACGAATGTATACATTAAAACATCAGCGTAAAAACAAACGCCAAGTACAAAGCCAACACGCTTAACTTTATTACAGGCACAAAAAAGGACGCCCTGAGACGTCCTAATATAGAATAATGGTGGAGAGAGAGGGATTCGAACCCTCGTTAGGGATTAACCTAAACACACTTTCCAGGCGTGCGCCTTCAGCCACTCAGCCATCTCTCCACAATGTTGCTTTGCAACAGCGCGCTATAGTATGAAATACACTTGCTTGGTGCAAGGCCTTTTTAACATCATGCTTTTAACTGCTCAATAATCAAACTAACTACTCATAAGCAAATAAAAAGGCGATACCTGAGTATCGCCTTTATCTAATGCATTATATTGCTATTTATTATTTTGCCATATTGGCTGTAAAGTCTAGCATGCGATTTAATGATTTAAGTGCGCCTTCACGCAAATCCATATCAACAAACACTTCTTTACCGCTGGCATCAATCAGTGCTTCCTCAATCGCTTGTAAGCCGTTCATTGCCATCCAAGGGCAATGAGCGCAAGTTTTACATGTAGCGCCGCTACCAGCCGTTGGCGCTTCAAAAAACTCTTTATCTGGGCATAGTTGCTGCATTTTATAAAAGATACCGCGATCGGTCGCCACAATAAACTTTTTATTAGGCATAGTTTGCGCTGCTTTAATAAGCTGGCTAGTAGAGCCAACAGCATCAGCGAGTTCAACAATTTCAGCCGGTGATTCGGGATGCACCAATACGCCTGCATCTGGATGCAAGACTTTAAAGTCTTTTAGCGCTTTGGTTTTAAATTCATCATGTACAATACATGCGCCGTTCCACATGATCATATCGGCGCCAGTATTCTTTTGAATATAACTGCCTAAATGCTTATCTGGGCCCCAAATGATTTTTTCGCCTTGCTCATCTAAGTGCTCTACTATTTCAAGTGCACACGATGAGGTAACTATCCAATCAGCACGCGCTTTAACCGCGGTAGAAGTGTTAGCATACACTACCACTTTACGGTCTGGGTGTTGATCACAAAACGCTGAAAACTCATCCACTGGGCAACCAATATCTAATGAACAAGTCGCTTCAAGTGTTGGCATAACCACGGTTTTGTTAGGGGTTAAAATTTTAGCAGTCTCACCCATAAAACGTACACCCGCGACGATGATCATATCGGCTTCATGGCGAGCGCCAAAACGCGCCATTTCGAGTGAATCGGCTACACAGCCGCCCGTTTCTTCAGCAAGTGCTTGAATTTCAGGATCAGTGTAATAATGAGCAACAAGTACCGCGTTTTTCTCTTGCAGTAATTGTTTTATACGCGCTTTATATTCGCCTTTTTCGTCTTGTGTTAACGGTGCCGGCTTAGGAGGGAAAATATAACCTTCAGGCATAATAGTTTGAGCTAAACTCATGTTCTCGACCACTTTATTTACAGTGCAATTAATAGCGCAAATTATACGAGAAACGAACGGTAAATAATAGCAATCTAGTCAGGCAGTTTATAAATAAAAATAAGGGAGATACTAAGAAATATATTATACGGAGAAAGTGTACCAGAAGTGGTGGGTCATGATGGACTTGAACCATCGACCAATGGATTAAAAGTCCACTGCTCTACCAACTGAGCTAATGACCCGCTCTGGTTTACTTATAAAAAGTAAGGCTGCGTAAATCCGCCGATTATACCCAATCGGAAGAGCAGAGGTATGAACTAAAGACAAGACAATCCAT
>NZ_PNDK01000030.1:0-46499 GCF_005887265.1 Pseudoalteromonas sp. S1608 | reverse complement strand
ACCTAGAACCTAGAACCTAGAGGGAATTTTATGAAACTCGAAGATATTCGTCGTGAATACTTGCAAGATGCGCTAAGTGAAGACAACTTGCTTGATGATCCGTTTAAGCAGTTTGAAACTTGGCTAGAGCATGCTGTTGGTAGTAATTTGCCTGATCCTACAGCTATGGTCGTCGCTACGGTCGATGAAACAGGTCAGCCTTCACAGCGTATTGTGTTGCTAAAGCATTTAGATGATAACGGTTTTGTGTTTTTTACTAATACCGGTTCACGTAAAGCACAAGAGCTTAAAGGCAATAATAAAATTTCCTTGCACTTTCCATGGCACCACATGGAGCGCCAGGTAATTGTGTATGGTGAAGCGCAGCCATTACCTACATCGGCAGTCGCTAAATACTTTTTATCTCGCCCTAAGGAAAGCCAATTAGCCGCTTGGGCGTCGCAACAAAGCCGTCCAGTTTCGTCGCGTAAAGTGCTAATGGAAACCTTTGCCAACATGAAAAACAAATTCGCTAAAGGCGAAATTCCGCTCCCTGATTTTTGGGGCGGGTATTGTGTTGTGCCGCAAAAAATCGAGTTTTGGCAAGGCGGAGCGCATCGTTTACATGATCGCTTTATGTATCAGCGTCAGGCCGATAATAGCTGGCAAATAACGCGCTTAAACCCTTAGTTGGCTGCTGGTTTTGCAATTTATAGACTCGCATTGTCATCTTGATTTTAGTGAGTTTGATACAAACCGCGAATCACTTATTAATGCCTGTGTAGCTAAAGGCATTAATCAATTTATTGTGCCAGGCATTAGCTTGGCGCAGTCTCAAAAACTACTCGAGTTTAAAGCAACCTACCCACAAATTAGAATAGCTGCAGGGCTACATCCTTATTTTTTAGAGCAACATCAGCAATCGCACTTAGAGTCGCTGTATAACTTTGCTAAAACAAACAAAACTCAGCTGGTGGCTATTGGGGAGTGCGGGCTAGATCGCAGTATCGAAAATCTTGAAAAACAAACCTTTCTGTTTGAGCATCAAATAGCGCTTGCTAATGAGCTTGAGTTACCGCTGATTGTGCATCACAGGCAAAGCCATGATTTAATAGCGCAATCGTTTAAGCGTTGTAGGCCAAAAAACGGCGGTGTGATCCATGCTTTTTCAGGCTCAATTCAACAAGCGCACTATTATATAAAGCAGGGTTTTAAACTTGGAGTCGGTGGGGTTATAACCTATGAACGGGCTGCTAAAACACGTGCGGTTGTAGCAAAGCTTGAGTCACAGCATTTAGTGCTTGAGACTGATTCACCTTCAATGCCGCTAAATGGTTATCAGGGAGAAATAAATACCCCATTGCATATTCCTAACGTGTTTAATGCGCTTCATAGTTTAAAATCAAATAGCGATAAATATCGATTAGCTGAGCAGCTTTATGCTTCGTGCTCTGAGGTTTTTTGTATATAGCGATTTACTTGCCAGCGTTTTAATCCTCGGCCTAATTGCCAAGTAAAAATACAAGCAATTACTAGCATAAGTAATACTTGGCGACCTAAATCATGAAAGTGATTATGGCTTGAAGATACCGCTGCGCGCGTTAAATAGGTAATAGATACAAAGCCAATAGGGCGATTGTCGTCAGAAATAACTTGTTCAACAAACGGTGTTTTTAATTTACTAATGCCCGGTGATGAGTCTGGTAATAAACCATATACATGATGTGATTGCCAGTTATCGCTGCTTGCAAGCACTACACCTTGTTTATCATAAATGGTGGCTGAAAGAACAAACTCATCTTTACTGATATTGTTGCATAAGGTGGTGAGCTGCGATTTGTTTTTTTCTATTAGCGGTTTTTTGGCATTCAGTGCCATAAACTGAGTGAGTGACTTGGCTGCACTATTGGCACTATCGTAAAGTAGTTGATGGCTTTGGTGGCTACTGTTTATTCCTACCCAGCTTAATAATACAAAGCAACCCGCGGCCAATAACAAACGAATTAAACGCTTTTTTTGCGAGGCTGTAAGTGGATTTTTAAGATGGTTATTTTTCATAGTCACCGTATATGCTGCTGACAGCATTTTGATTTGATGTTACAACTACACTATAACCCTAAATCCCCCCTGATGGCGAATTTTGTATCTCATATCCTTATTATCAATGAGCTAAATGTCAGGAAATATAAACGGAGATCCCATGTCGAACGCGAACATGGCACAGCAAAGCGCTGAGCTATTATCATCATCACTTATTCTTAATAAATGGTTTAGCTACCAACAAGGTGTTTTTACACCACTAAATACAACACCAAACAGAAACCAAGGATTATTTAGTATTGCCTTTGGCGGTGATTTTAATATTCAGCATATCAATAGCATTATTGAGTTTTTTGCGTCTCACCAGCAAAAAGTAACAGCTATTTGTCAATATCAGCCAGATTTAGGGTTATCTCCGGCATTATGTTTTTATATAGAAAGTGCAGAGCGCGCAATAAACCCACTTGAACTTCAAACTTTTGCAAATACCTTGGCGTGTCAGTTAGTGCAAGTAACTAGCCCCCCTGATTTACAAAAACCAGGATTATTGGTAATGGATATGGATTCAACGGCCATTACTATTGAGTGTATTGATGAAATTGCACGCTTAGCGAATGTATACGACGAGGTTGCCAACGTAACCGCGCAGGCAATGGCAGGTAAGCTTGATTTTAGCGAAAGCTTACACCAGCGTGTTGCCAAGCTTGAAGGGATTGAAAAGAGCTTAATTGATGAGCTTAAAAGTGCACTGCCTTTAATGCCAGGTATTAAAGCGTTATGCCAAATTTTAAAACACCACGATTGGTATTTAGCGATTGCATCGGGCGGCTTTGTGCCGTTTGCTGAGCGAGTGCAGGAGCTGATTAATTTAGATGAAGTGCATGCTAATGTACTGGAATTTAAAGACAATAAACTAACTGGTAAAGTGTTAGGTGGGATTGTTGATGCTGAGCAAAAAGCGGTTGTTTTAAACGCGCTACAACAAAAGCTGAGGCTTGAAAAATGCCAAACAGTTGCCATAGGCGATGGCGCAAACGATTTAAAAATGATGGCTCAAGCTGGCTTAGGTGTTGCTGTACATGGTAAACCAAAAGTAGTTGAGCAAGCCCAAGCAGCTATTTGCCAAGGCTCGTTATTACAACTGTTATATATGCTGGCGGTTCCGCTAACCCCATCACAGGTTTAACGTAAACGATTTAACCAGATTAGCTTTCGTCTAGACATTTGCTCAACCTGTTGTTGGTTGAGCGCTAAATGCTCAAGTGCTTCATCACTTACATCAATAATGTCGCCCACACCTGATACAGACCATAATGCATCCTCTAAGTCTTTGGCCTTGTGAATTGCGTATTGGCTAACGTATTTTAGCTCGTTTGCTAAGTAGTCAGTATCGAGTCGACCAGTGCGAGAAATATATAAACGCATTATAAAAACCAGCTCAGACTTCAGTCCTTTACTTACTTGCTGTTTAAACTCGCTACAGTCAGTACCTAAAACACATTGGCTGGTAATGGCATCGGCTATATTTTCTTTTTTAGGATCAAAGTTAATTACTAAACTAAACTCTAGCGGCGGATCTTGACGGGTGCGATCTTTAATATTAGGGGTGATCACATCAATAATATGCGCTTTAGTAATAATATTTGATAAGTCTGTTTTAGCATTCAACAAGGCAAAATTTTGTAAAATAACATGCAGTGGGCTTGGATATAAACCAAATCCCATGGCGCCAATTTCAAAATGCGCCATTGATTTATGTAAATAAATCGGAAACTGGCAAAGCGTTTTTGTTACCATATTTCTAAGTGCTGTAGAAAGCCCGGGTACTTTAGGTGACTCTTCAGCAACTTTTAATTTTTGTTTATTACTATTGATTAAAAGGGTAAAAAAATCGACCCCAGTATGAGATGAGCCTTTATCTGCATGCGCTTTTAAATTAATCGTAGTCTGCGATTTGCTCACTGCCATGACTTCATATTGAATAAGATTTAATGAATAGTTTTTGGTAATTTTTTGCAAATCAGGAAATGATAACGAAACAATATCGCCTTTTTTAAAGTCAACTTCTTGATTGCACTCTAGCTGTAAGCCAAATATTGAAAAATCACGGGTATGCCCATGCAATACCGCATCACGAGTATTAATCACTACATTTGTTTTGTATAAATAGCGTTTATTAGAGCGAAGATTTACATACTCTAGAGGCACTGTGTTGAGCTCCGGTGGAGATGCATGCTTACTGTGGCCAAAATATTTTAATTTATTGGCTAAGGCTTTATCAAATTCATATTGTTGATAATGCTGTTGTTCATGCTCATTACCAACTTGGGTAAGTAGCATTAAATATTTTACGTCTTTTATCGCGCCTTCAACACGTGGTGAAGGTGGTTTATTCAGTTTCTCAATATCTTTACCTAAAGAGTTAGGTAAAGATAAAGGAATATAAGCATCTTCAGTATGACTCGGCATTAGTTGTAATTTAAAGCAACGCCAACTGTCTCTTCGGCTACCAAAACCAAAAAATAACGCTTTTAATTGTGTTTGTTGCTCAAGCTCAGAACGAGTTGCTGAGTAGTAATAAATTTTTCCTGCAGAGACATGGGTAAAGGTATACAAATATTCTTCTTTTACTGCCACAGGTTTTAGCGCCAAGGTACGAATACGCTTATGATTTAACACATTGTAAAGACATGATTTTTTGCGTTCATCAGTAAAGTAACGCTGAATAAATAAACTGTTCTCAGTGGTTAAGCTCAGGCTAGGATAATAAACGCCGTTTTGCTGGCTAATAAAAACATATAAAGAATTAACCCTAGGAATATAATATTGTTCATACCCTTTAGAAATAACCGCATCGAGGGTGTTATCTAAATTCACTTTATAACGGCGTTTATTACCATGAATAAAGCTTTCTAAAAAACGATCAAACGCGCTGTTATTTTCTTCAAATGTACGCTTTAAGCGGATATGATTAAATTCTTCAGAGGTGTTTTCTATCGCAACGACTTCATATTTAACGCCACTTTTGAGGCCAAGCTGAAAATCTTGCTCTAAGCCTACTAGATGCATATTTATAAGCTGACCTTTTTTTAAGTTATAGCGCGACGCCAACTTAATTTTACAACCACTGAGTGAAATATCAGAGGTACTCGCATCGATTTTTGCTTGCCCGTCATACTCAATAGTAATTTTAATTGAGTAATTCATCCGCTCTTCACTGCGATTTTCATAAGCTGCAAATTTAATAACGTTGGTGGTCAGTTCATGTTGTGGTAGAGCTTCTACTTTTTTTGGTGTAATTGATTGCTGTTGTAATACGCGATAATTATTTTCGGTATTCATTACCGCTTCGTATACTGCAAGGGTGTAATCTTTATGTTGTTTTATGGCCGCTTCGAATACTTCAATAGCGGTGTCATCCATAAAGTGTTGCTTGCCCTTGTATTCATATGGTTTTACTTGGCCAGTAACTAAACCACGAAGATCAATAAAGCGGTCTATCGGCTGAGATAAACGCGACATTTCCATTTTTATTAAAAACTGCTCGGGTTTAGTTAACTCGGCAGTTTTTGACTTGAAAATGAGATCAAACTTAGCATTTCCCAAATACTGTTTTAATTCATTTACAAGCGCTTCATGCTTAAGCAATACGTCATCAGCCATTTATAAATCATCACCGTCTAATTTAAAAAGTAGGTATACTGTTGCAATTATTTATTAGAATATTTAATAAATCGAATCTCGCAAAACCGCCAAATGCGGTCACGATACTATGCGTAACTATACTTTGTGTTTAACCTGAACTCCGGATAATAAATCCATCTCAAGCAGCTATTTTTAGCGCTAACTGCGTTAAATTTACTTGCAATAGGTTAGCTATTGACGCGTAATTTCGCCTTGTTTTCATTAAAAATCTCTAGCTAGAGAAAAATAAGCACAAATATCTTTTTGATTCAATATGTTAGTAAATATCTTAACCAGAGTTCAGGTTATTTATTGTTATTTTCTAATAGCCAATTAATTGGCAAGGGTTAATTAGTTTTTTAAAGCAAGAAACATGCCCTAAAGTAGGTTAAGTGAAACTACATTAGTATAGCGTATTTGGTGATACTAAATGCGCTGATCCACAAGACGTTGTTGCTAAGGTAGAGCCAGCAATGGCAAAATAAGCGCTTAACACTGTGTATTTCAAAATAAAGAATAGTAGGTAAGGTTTTAAATGGCTAAAGCGGCAAAAGTAGAGTTTGTTTGTACAGAATGTGGCATGAACTATCAACGTTGGCAAGGCCAGTGTCGCTGTGGCGCATGGAACACTTTAGCAGAGTTTAAACCCTCTGCAGGGCAAAACAAAAAGGTAGCTGCTCGTGCCAGTGTAGGTGGTTATGCCGGTGGCATTGGCGGTGGTTCTAAAAAAATTAATGATGTAGCAACCGCTGAGGCTGAAAAGCAGCTTACTGAAATTGGCGAACTTGACCGTGTGCTAAGCGGCGGTGTAACCACCGGCTCGGTTAATATTATTTCTGGCGATCCGGGGGCGGGTAAAACAACACTACTATCTGATTTGGTGGCAAGAATGTCTCAGCGTATGCCATCACTTTACTGTACTGCGGAGGAGTCTCTATCGCAGTTTAAAAACAGGGTTAATCGGTTAAAACTAAATTACAACGAAGATGAACTCTATTTACTGTCAGAAACCAGTGTTGAAACCATTATTGAAGAGCTGGATAAAAACAAAATTAAGTTTGCCGTTATCGACTCTATTCAAGCTGTTGTCACCGATACCGCTAATGGCAGCCCAGGTTCACCTTCTCAGGTAAAAAGTGCAGCTCAGGCATTAACTCAATATTGTAAGCAAAACGACGTGACTATGTTTATTATTGCTCACGTAAATAAGAATAATGAAATAGCCGGCCCGCAAACCTTAGTACACATAGTTGATGCACTGTTACATATTGATACCAACGATGGTCAAGTGCGCACCCTGCGCGCTAATAAAAATCGCTTTGGTGATATAGACACCGTCGGCATTTTTAAAATGTGTGAACGCGGTATGCTCAGTGTGGATAACCCCAGTGAAATTTTCTTATCGGGCTCAACCACTGAATCACCGGGGTCGACAATTACCTGTATCCGTAAAGGAAATCGTAATTTATTACTCGAAATTCAGTGTTTAACCACTGAAACCGAAGCAGAGTTTCCACAGCGAGTATGTGTTGGTTTAAATATGAACCGGATCAAAATGCTCACCGGTATTTTACGTAAGCACACCAAAACAAAAATATTCCACGATACGTTTTTTAATATTGTCGGTGGTTTAAAAATTGATGAATCAGAAACCTGTATTGACTTAGCGCTTGTTACTGCACTTTTGAGTAGTTTAAACGAATTTGTTGTTCCACGAACCACCTGTATTATGGGGGAGTTAAGTTTAAATGGTGATGTACGCCCAATCGACAGTGGTGTGCCCCGTGTTAAAGAAGCGGCGCAACATGGGTTTACTGAAATATTTATCCCATTTCGTAACTACCATAAATCAATGGAAGGGCTGGGTGCCAAAATAACGCCGGTTAAAACCGTGCACGAGCTACTTAGTTTAATTAATTAGCAAACAAAAAGTGCTTAACGACTTATGTTCTCAATGTTAGTCTTGTTTAAAGCCACTTATGTAAAGAGTTTAATAAGGAAATAACATGAAAAAATTAGTGATTGCAGCCGCGATTATTGCTGCAGGTGTGGGTGGCGTAAGCTATGCAAACTATGTAGCAACCCAAGAGGTACGCGCTGAGGTTGATAAGCAGTTGGCTTTGGTTAGCGAACAAACAGGTGCCAGCTTTAACTATGCAGAGCTATCGGCGAGTGTTATTTCAAATAGTGTTGCCATTAGTAATATAGAAGTGACCAGCCCTGAGGGTGAAAATATTGCCACAGTTGAGCATGTGGAAGTGACAGGTTACGAAACCGATAAAATATCGCCACATACTGCTTTTACACTGAAGAACTTCCAATTTGATAAAAGCTTTGTCGCTACACTGCCTGCAGATACTAATGCACAACTTGCCTCGGCCAGCTATGATTTACACTCATCATTAGATTACGATGAGCAATCAGGTAACAGCGATATAGTTGTTAAACTGCACGCCAACGATATTGCCAGCATTGATATGAATATGGGTCTGGCTAATTCTAAAGCGCTTATGGATGCTTCGCTTGAAATAAGCAAAGCTCAGCAAACAGCAGGTGATACACCGCTTACTTATGAGCAAGAGTTGCAACAGCAAACACTTATTATGCAAGCAATGAGCAAGTTAGAGCCACGCACTATGAGTGTAATGCTCGATAACCAAGGTGAGTTAAGTACTTTGCTAGAAAGTGAATTAGCCAAACAAGGTATGACACTAGAGCAGATGCAAATGATGCTAGCTCAACAGTTACAGCAAGCGCCGGTAACCGAAAAAATAGCGCAAGCATTAACTGACTTTGCTAAAGGTCTAAATTCGCTTAGCGTCTCAGCTAAACTGCCTGAAGGTAAAACCATGATGGAAGTAAATCAGCAGCTAATGATGTTAGCAGGGCAACCCGAAGAGCTGGTTAAATTTATAAATTTAGAAGTAAAAGGCAAATAATAGAATAAGTTGCCAGCTTCCAGTTTAATGTAAAAAAGCCGTACTTGATTACTCAAGTACGGCTTTTATTATTTTAGCTGATAGCTGATAGCTGATAGCTGATAGCTGATTACTTAGTGAAGAATACGGGCTCTAATTGTGCCTTCAACTGCACTAAGTTCTTTTAGTGCTACTTCAGATTGAACGGTGTCTACGTCAATAACCACGTAACCAATTGCTTCGTCCGTTTGTAAGTACTGTGCGGCAATATTAATACCGTGCTGAGCAAACGCTTGGTTAATTTGCGTTAACACGCCAGGGCGGTTGTGGTGCACGTGTAACAAGCGACTACGGTTAGCAAGTTCTGGCAATGATACTTCAGGGAAGTTAACTGCTGTAATAGTTGAGCCATTATCTGAGTACTTAGCGAGTTTACCTGCTACTTCAATACCAATATTCTCTTGTGCTTCTTGAGTAGAACCCCCAATGTGCGGCGTTAAAATAACGTTGTCGAATTCACGTAGTGGCGAAATAAACTCTTCATCGTTTGATTTAGGCTCAACTGGGAATACATCAATGGCTGCACCGCTAAGCTTCTTCTCTGTTAGTGCTTCAGCTAGGGCATCAATGTCAACCACAGTACCGCGAGAAGCATTAATTAAAATAGCGCCTTGCTTCATCACGGCAAGCTCTGCTGTTCCAATCAAGTTTTTAGTTTGCGGTGTCTCTGGAACATGTAAGCTAATAATATCAGCGCGTTGCAACAGCTGCGTTAAGTTATGTACTTGTGTAGCATTACCTAAAGATAGTTTGTCTTCAATGTCGTAATACTCCACGTTCATACCAATATTTTCAGCCATAATACCCAGCTGAGTACCAATGTGGCCGTAACCAATAATACCTAAGGTTTTGCCGCGTGCTTCAAACGAGCCATTAGCTGTTTTTAACCAGCCGCCACGATGGGCAGCGGCATTACGCTGTGGAATACCACGTAATAACAGCAATATTTCACCAAGTACAAGCTCAGCCACAGAGCGAGTATTTGAAAACGGTGCATTAAAAACCGCAATACCGCGCTCACGCGCTGCGTTTAAATCTACTTGGTTTGTGCCAATACAAAAACAACCTACAGCAACTAGCTTTTCAGCTGCGTTTAATACAGATTCGTTAATATGAGTACGAGAACGAAGCCCTACAAAGTGCACATCTTTAATGCGCTCTATAAGTTCGTCCTCTGGCAACGATGTTTTAACGTAGTCGATATTGCTATAACCGTTACGTTTTAGCGTTTCAACAGCGCTTTGGTGAACACCTTCAAGCAAGAGAATTTTAATTTTGTCTTTTGCTAACGATACCTTACTCATAACCATATCCTATTTAATTTGTGGCCCATTTTTAGTGCCGATAATTACTTTATCAGCACCGCGCTCTGCAAATAGGCCGTTGGTGACTACGCCAACAATTTGATTTATTTGTGTTTCAAGCTGTTTAGCATGGGTAATTTTTAAATTATGTACGTCTAAAATAACGTTGCCGTTATCGGTTAAAACACCATGGCGATACACAGGATCACCGCCAAGTTTTAATAATTCGCGGGCAACATAGCTGCGCGCCATCGGAATAACTTCAACCGGCAGTGGGAAGTCTCCTAAGGTATCGACTAGTTTTGTATCATCAACAATGCATACAAACTGTTTTGCTACAGCTGCCACTATTTTTTCGCGGGTAAGCGCCGCACCGCCGCCTTTGATCATTTCATTTAAGGCGTTAATTTCATCTGCGCCATCAACGTATACATCAAGTGCTGCTACATCGTTAAGCTCAAACACTTCTATGCCAAGCTCTTTTAAGCGCGCTGTAGATGCTTCTGAACTTGATACTGCACCAACGATGGTGTCTTTAACTGTGCCTAGGGCATCAATAAAGTGATTAACGGTTGAGCCTGTACCTACACCTACTATGGTGTTTTCTTTTACAAACTCGAGTGCAGCCCACGCAGCTGCTTTTTTTAATTCATCTTGTGTCATTGTTGTCTGCTCATTGGTGTCAAAATAGGCTGTTAGTTTACAAGATTAGTTGTTACCAACAGTAGGTTTTATCGGGTGTTATGATCGTTTTTAGTGGTACATCCCACGATTCAATCGGTAACTCATCGACTTGTTGGCACGCATGTGCGAGGCCAATAAGTTGCGGTTGTTGCCAGTGTTGTTCGTATAAACGTGCCAATGTTCTATCGTAAAACCCACCTCCCATTCCAAGGCGATTACCAAATTTATCAAATGCCACTAATGGCATTAAAACGTAATCAAGCTCAGGTAAGGGGCATATTTGAGAGCAGTTCAACTTAGGCTCCAAGATACCATAGCGATTTGCTCTCATGGGTGAGTTTTTTTCATAGCGTTGAAATAGTAAATTAGCCCCATTAAATGGATGAATTACTGGCAAGTAAATAGCCTGGTCAGTGTTCCATAATTCATTAATTAACAATGAGGTATCTAATTCGCCATCATTACTTAAATAAAGCGCGATATGACTTTTTTTGGCCGAATTTATGCTTTTTAAATGTTGAATAAAATTCACTTTAAGCGATTCGGCGGCTAATTCTTGCTGGTTTTTTGATAGGTTATTACGTGCTTTACGAATATCGTGTCTTATTTGTGCGCGATTATTACTCATTAAATAACTTAACCGTAATTAAAAAGAGAATAAATTAGGAAATAATAAGTACATAGCAAGTACAATAAGCAATATTACGGCTGTAGAAATCAGCGAATATAAAACAAGGTTGCCGCGTTTTTTGGGCTCAGTAGAGAGAGGCTCATCAAGCATTAAATCGTCATCTTCCCATACTTCATTATTTTCATCAGGTAATGATAATTCAACTTCAGGGAGGCGTTGCTCAATATCTTCTAGTTTTTCTTCAAGGCGAATTAGGCTACTGGTAATGTAATCTAGGGCGTCAAATAAGCGCTGATCTCGCTGGCTGTCGTAAGCTGTTTGAGGTGCCGTTTGTGTAGCCGCAGCTTGCTGAAGTTTGCTTTTAATCCCCAGCGTTGAAAGTAACTTAGCTTGCTTGAGTGCTTTATCTTTGGGGCAAGGGGCAAATAACGGTTTGCCATCAAAAAAAGCAGCCACTTTTTCTGGCGAGGTTTTCAGCTTTTCTGTCAGTGCAGTGGTCACTGCTTGGCTGTCTGCACCTTCTGCAAGTCCTACAAATATAACACGAAAATTGTCGGCCATTTTTTATCCCTAATACGCTTTATTGTATAAGCAGAGTATATACCTAAAATGTTAAACAGTTCGAGACTGTTTTACGACTAACTTAGTACACATAGCAAAACGGCCCTAAAAAGGGCCGTTTAATATTAGCTAAGTGGCTTATAGACCAGCTGCTGCGCGAAGTGCGTCTGCTTTATCTGTGCGTTCCCATGGGAATTCGTCACGACCAAAGTGGCCATAAGCCGCTGTTGGAAGATAAATAGGGCGCTCAAGGTCAAGCATTTGAATTAGACCGTAAGGGCGTAAGTCAAAGTGTTCACGAATAAGTTCAATTAAACGCGCTTCTTCTAATTTACCTGTGCCAAATGTTTCAACACTGATAGAAGTAGGCTCTGCAACACCAATAGCGTAAGACACTTGAAGTTCACACTTATCAGCAAGGCCTGCAGCAACAATGTTTTTAGCAACGTAACGTGCAGCATAAGCCGCTGAGCGGTC
The DNA here is from genome assembly GCF_005887265.1 of Pseudoalteromonas sp. S1608. Classification (GTDB taxonomy): domain Bacteria; phylum Pseudomonadota; class Gammaproteobacteria; order Enterobacterales; family Alteromonadaceae; genus Pseudoalteromonas; species Pseudoalteromonas undina. Next base: position 34,161 of record NZ_PNDK01000030.1, on the reverse strand, counting down.
AACTTTTGATGGATCTTTACCAGAGAAAGCACCACCACCGTGACGAGCCATACCACCGTATGTATCTACAATGATTTTACGACCAGTTAAACCACAGTCACCCATTGGGCCACCAATAACAAAACGACCTGTTGGGTTAATGAAAAACTTAGTTGCGCTAGTAATAAGCTCAGCAGGAAGTACTGGCTTAATAATTGTTTCCATTACCGCTTCTACTAAGTCATTTTGTGATACATCTTCGCTGTGCTGAGTAGAAAGTACAACGGCATCAATACCTACTGGCTTGCCATTTTCGTATGCAAATGTAACTTGTGATTTTGCATCTGGACGTAACCAGTTAAGCTCGCCGCTTTTACGAACCTCAGCTTGGCGCTGTACTAAACGGTGAGAATAAGTAATTGGAGCAGGCATTAATACTTCAGTTTCGTTACATGCGTAACCAAACATTAAGCCTTGGTCGCCAGCGCCTTGCTCTTCAGGGCTTGTACGGTCAACACCTTGGTTAATGTCTGGAGACTGTTTACCAATAGTGTTTAAAATTGCACACGAATCGGCATCAAAGCCCATATCTGAGTGTGTGTAACCAATTTCACGTACTGTTTTACGTGTAATTTCTTCGATATCAACCCATGCGCTAGTCGTGATTTCACCACCAACCATAACCATACCGGTTTTAACGTAAGTTTCACACGCTACACGGGCATGAGAGTCTTGCTCTAGGATAGCATCAAGTACCGCATCAGAAATTTGATCGGCGATTTTATCCGGATGACCTTCAGAAACAGATTCAGAAGTAAATAAATGTTTTGCCATTGTAATTATGCTCACAAATATTGCGCTTCACAAACGTCGGTATTAGCGCTAAAAAATTAAGGCGCGTATTTTATCTAAAACAAGCGAACTTGCATAGTTTTTTTACGCCTAGACGTCTAAATAAAATATATAATAGTAAATGGTTCTTAAAAAATATTCATAATGTCCTATTTTTATGGGTTTTTAATTGCACACAGCCCCTACAATAAGTAAGAATGGAGGTATATAAATACCCGCGCAAATACATATAAAGGTAGGAGAATTCATGCCATCTCGCAAAGAACTTGCAAATGCTATTCGCGTCTTGTCAATGGACGCAGTACAAAAGGCCAAATCTGGTCACCCTGGAGCCCCTATGGGCATGGCTGATATCGCAGAAGTATTATGGCGCGATTATCTAAAACATAACCCAACAAATCCAGAGTGGGCTGACCGAGATCGATTTATACTCTCAAATGGTCACGGTTCAATGCTAATTTATTCTCTACTGCATTTAAGTGGTTATGATTTACCACTGGACGAAATTAAAAACTTCCGCCAAATGCACTCTAAAACGCCAGGCCACCCAGAATATGGATATGCACCAGGAATCGAGACTACTACGGGTCCATTAGGTCAAGGGATCACAAATGCCGTAGGTATGGCAATTGCTGAAAAAGCATTAGCCGCTCAATTTAACCGTGAAGGCCATGACATTGTTGATCACCACACTTACGCATTTATGGGTGATGGTTGTTTAATGGAAGGTATTTCTCATGAAGCCTGTTCGCTTGCTGGCACATTAGGCCTAGGCAAGTTAGTGGCATTTTGGGATGACAACGGCATTTCAATCGACGGTGAAGTTGAAGGCTGGTTTAGCGATGACACACCAGCACGTTTTAAAGCATACGGCTGGCATGTAATTAGCGACGTTGATGGCCACGATAGCGATGCTGTAAGTGCTGCAATTAGCGAAGCAAAAAGCGTGACTGACAAACCAACGCTAATTTGTTGTAAAACAGTAATTGGATATGGCTCACCTAATAAATCAGGTAGCCACGACTGTCATGGCGCACCATTAGGTGATGACGAAATTAAAGCATCTCGCGAGTTCTTAGGTTGGACGGGTGATGCATTTGAAATCCCTGCTGACATTTATGCACAGTGGGATAACAAAGAAAAAGGCCAACAGCTTGAAGCAAGCTGGGACGAAAAATTTGCCGCATACGAGCAAGCATTCCCAGAGCTAGCAGCAGAATACAAACGCCGTACAAATTCAGATTTACCTGCTGATTGGGCTGAAAAGTCACAAGCGTATATTGAGCAGTTACAAGCAAACCCAGCAAACCCAGCATCACGTAAAGCATCGCAAAATGCATTAAACGCGTTTGGTCCGTTACTACCTGAGTTTATGGGTGGCTCTGCCGATTTAGCAGGTTCAAACTTAACAATTTGGGATGGCTCTAAAGGCTTAACGGCAGACGATGCAAGTGGTAACTACGTTTACTACGGTGTGCGTGAGTTTGGTATGTCGGCAATTATGAATGGTATTGCACTTCATAAAGGCTTTATCCCTTACGGTGCAACGTTCTTAATGTTTATGGAATACGCACGTAACGCGGTTCGTATGGCTGCATTAATGAAGCAACCAAGCATTTTTGTATACACGCACGATTCAATTGGTTTAGGTGAAGATGGTCCAACTCACCAACCAGTAGAGCAAATTGCCAGCATGCGTTTAACGCCTAACCTTTACAACTGGCGCCCATGTGACCAAGTTGAGTCGGCAATTGCATGGCAACAAGCTATTGAACGTAAAGACGGCCCTACATCATTAATCTTTACTCGCCAAGGCTTAGAGCAACAAGCACGTGATGCACAGCAATTAAGCGACGTTAAAAAGGGTGGTTACATCCTAAGTTGTGACGGCAACCCAGAGCTTATTCTTATTGCTACCGGCTCTGAAGTACAACTAGCGCAAGACTCTGCTAAAGAGCTACGTGCGCAGGGTAAAAAGGTACGTGTTGTATCTATGCCGTGTACTGATGCGTTTGAAGATCAATCGCCTGAGTACAAAGAAAGCGTATTACCAGCAAGCGTTTCACGTCGCGTAGCGATTGAAGCGGGTATTGCTGATTACTGGTACAAGTACGTAGGTCTAAATGGCGCCGTAGTCGGTATGACCACCTTTGGTGAGTCGGCACCAGCTAACGAGCTATTTGAATTCTTCGGCTTCACCGTAGAAAACATCGTTAATAAAGCAAACGCATTGTTTTAAGCGACTGCTTTAACATTTAAAAGCCCGTCCTGTGTATAGCAGGGCGGGCTTTTTTATGAGTTGTACTTTTATCACCTCTCTAAAGCGCAGCGTCTCATCGCCCTCTTTATGCATAAATTACTAAAAGATCTGTTCGAAACTCGCAGCCCGTTGCTCGAAGCATATCTCTCTATAAAGTCGTTCATTTTTAATCTTTTGGCTTCTAAATGAGTAATTTTCACAGCACTTAACTTGCAAGGTTTTTGTGTATCAGGCACTGTGGAGGTAACAAAATTATAAATTAATAACAGGAGTTAACATGCCAAAGTTCGATAACGTTAGTGTGGTTAAAAAAGCCAATGTATATTTTGATGGCAAAGTATCAAGCCGAACTGTGCTTTTAGGAAATGGTGAAGCGAAAACCTTGGGTTTTATGCAACCCGGTGAATTTGAGTTTAATACTAACCAAAAAGAGTGTATGGAGTTGTTAGCAGGGCAGTGGGATGTGTTATTACCAGGTGAAAGCGAGTGGAAAACATTTAATGCGGGTGAGTCATTTAATGTTGATGCTAATGTCAGCTTCCATGTAAAAGTAAGTGATTTTGCTGATTATTGCTGTTCATACACAGATTAATTACATAAATGGTTAAATTATCAGCACCTCTGAAAGGCCGCTATCACGCGGCTTTTTGCATACTTAATGCTAAATGAATGATCTAAATCAGGTGGGGTAATAAATAATTGCTAAATTTAGCTATTTTCTCTTGTGTTAATTCGTTTAGCCCCCAATACTAACTGTGAGGTAACATAAAAAAGGATACCCTATGAAAATTAATCTTTCTGGTCACCATGTTGACGTTACTGATTCTATTAAAGAACACATTAACGAAAAGTTTTCTAAAATTGAGAGTCATTTTCCATCATTGATAGCGCTCGATATTATTCTTTCAAAAGAGCATCACAAGTTCCAAGCAGAAATTAGTACAAATTATGAAGGTGCGCGAATATCAGTTAAAGGGGAAAACGAGGTTATGTACCCAGCCATTTCTAGCGCAGCTAAAAAACTCGATGCTGCACTAAAGCATCGTAAAGGGCAAATAAAAGCGAACTTACATGAAAAGCCTGTAAGTACCACACCTGAAATAGCACACGAAATCATCCAAGAGATGGATTTAAATTAATAACTAACAATGTGTTATTTTTAAAAAGAGCCTAAGGGCTCTTTTTTATTGCCTGTAAATTAGGTAAGTTATGCACTCACACAGTTTATTAATGATAAAAATTAATAATAAAAGCACATAACACACCAAATTTGAGAAGTTAATGCAGTACACACAAAGCACATGGAAGTCTCGGTTAGGGGCGCTCGGCCCGGGTATTTTAATGGCCACCGCTGCCATTGGTGGCTCACACTTAGTTGCATCGACCCAAGCTGGCGCATTATTTGGCTGGCAGCTATTTTGGCTTATTGTGGTGGTTAACGTTTTAAAGTACCCGTTTTTTCGTTTTGGTATGGAGTACACACTCGCTACTAAAAATAGTTTAGTCGAAGGGTATAAAAGCCAAGGGCCTGGCTATTTTTACAGTTTTATTGCCCTCAATATTATTGCCGCTGTGGTAAATACCGCGGGCGTATTGTTGCTTACTGCGAGCTTATTACACTACGCATTACCTATTAGTATTCCTGTTACCTTATTGTGCTGGTTAATATTGGCTGCATGTTTAATTATATTATTACTAGGGCACTTTAAAGCGCTCGATAACGTTGCAAAAGCTATTATGGGGCTACTTACTATAGCAACCATAACCGCATTAGTTATTGCTATAAATAACGGCCCTGTAGCTCCTGTAAACTATGTTGGCCCCTCACCATATGAACTTGCCATGTTAGGCTTTATGGTTGCCTTAATGGGCTGGATGCCAGCGCCTATTGAAATTTCGGCTCTGAGCTCGTTGTGGCTTAAAGAAAAACAAGCTCAGCAAAGTGTGACTAAAAGCCAAGGCTTATTCGACTTTAATGTAGGTTATTGGTTAACCGCCGGGCTTGCGCTGGTATTTTTTAGTTTAGGTGCGTTAGTGCAATATGGGCAAAGCAGTAATATAGAGCTTGGCGGTGTAGCCTTTGCTAAACAGCTGATTGATATGTATGCACTTACTATTGGCGAGTGGGCAAGGCCTTTGGTATCTGCCATCGCGTTTTTGTGTATGTTTGGCACCACACTCACCGTGCTTGACGGTTACGCCCGCACACTTAACGAATCGCATAAACTTCTTGGTTTTAAGCAATCAAAACACAGCTTAAATACGTGGCTTATATTACAAGCATTGGCCGGTATGGCGGTGATCTTATTTTTTAAATCAGCTCTTGGGCCCATGCTTACCTTTGCCATGACGCTTGCGTTTGTAACCACACCGGTTTTTGCATGGCTTAACTTCAGCCTAGTGCGCTCAGAATCAGCTATTAAGCACAGCCTACTTTTGCGTAGCTTAACCTGGTTAGGCTTGGTGTACTTGGTTGGTTTTGCTGTGGCGTTTGTAGTGTGGAAGTTGATGTGATTTTATATTCGAGGTTCGAGGTTCGAGGTTCGGGGTAAATTACCTCTATAGTTCTTCGTCAAGAGGGTTAACTATCGACATACTGCAGAGCACCCATAGTCATTAGCGAGCAACATATGTTATTCAAATTGAACCTTAGTGAGAAAAACAACCGAAGGTTATTTTAAGCAATAAATTAGGTGTGTGCTAAAGCTGGTTGAATCAGGTAAGCGATCTTATACAAGTATTGCCACCGTCTATTTATGACAAAAAGTGGACGACTGGCATGTTGTTATGACAATCAAGTTTTGAAATAGTTTGAAAACCTGCGAATGCCTGCTTAACTGTGAGTAGTCCTATTGGCAATTAATAAATGATTTAGTAGTTAGGTTGTGGCTTTAACATTATGACTTTAAGGGGAGTATTAAAATGGCAAAGTATGAAGAACATACAAGCTCACTAAGCGCAATGGCTCCTTATATGATTGTAGGAGCAATTATCGGTTCAATTATCGGTTTTGTAGGTAGTATATTTTTCGACTTTTTACCTTTTAGTATACCGGGTGGTATCGCGATTGGTATCGGTATTGGCTTGGCTATTGGCTCACCGAGTGACTCTGATATTAAGTAAATGCCAATGCCAATGTAAAATCTAAAATAAGATTCATGGCGGACTGCCTATACAACTAAACTCTACTCGTTGTTTCATATAGAAGATAAGAAGTACCATTATTGTAAATAATTTTCCATTCTTCATGAACTGTTAAACTCCTAACATCGATGCGTTTTGTATATATGACTATTTAGCAAAAAGCCACTCATTATAAGGAAATCAAAAAACTAAATTTTTTTACATGAATAATATTGCTAACTTTTAGCAATGGCAATTTGCTGTTTTTTCTTTATTTTTTAACCTTGTATCAACGCGCGTTCCAACTCTGCAGTGGTAGAATATGTTCTTGCGATTAACAGAAACTACTTTTAATGGGCTTTTAGATTTTACTATGCTCAACCTTACCTATGTAAAAATAACTGCCTATAGCACTGTTAACTCAGCTCTTTTATAGCTCTACTTATCCCATCTAAACTCAGCGCATACATGCGGTTGTTCATTAGCTGCTTTATAAAGTCAATTGATTGATAATACGGCCAGTGTTCAACGGGTTGTGGGTTGAGCCACGCGACTTTATCAAAGTGGTTAGTGATTCGTGCCAACCATGCACTGCCGGGTTCTTCATTCCAATGCTCTACTGAGCCGCCAGGGTAGGCAATTTCATATGGGCCCATAGTGGCATCACCGACAAATATAACTTTGTAGTCGCTGGTAAACTTGTTGATCAGCGTCATGGTATCAATAACGTTTGAGTGGCGGCGTTGGTTATCTTGCCACACGTGTTCGTATAAACAGTTATGGAAGTAGTAAAACTCTAAATGTTTAAACTCGCTGTGGGCGGCGCTAAATAACTCCTCACAGGTATGAATGTAGTCATCCATTGAACCGCCAATATCAAACAACATCAATACTTTTACCGCGTTGTGGCGCTCGGGGGCCATTTTTACATCGAGCATGCCGCCTTGTTTGGCGGTCGCGCGTATGGTTTCGTTTAAATCAAGGGTGTCACTTGCGCCAGTACGAGCAAATTTGCGTAGTTTTTTAAGTGCCAGCTTTATGGTACGAGAGCCAATTTCACGGTCGGAATCTAAGTTTTTGTATTCGCGCTTATCCCACACTTTTACTGCTTGGCGATTACGGTTGCCGTCTTGACCAATACGCACACCCTCAGGGTTATAGCCGTATGCACCAAAAGGCGAGGTGCCGCCTGTACCTACCCACTTATTGCCGCCAGCGTGGCGTTTTTGCTGTTCTTCTAGGCGCTCTTTTAGGGTTTTCATTAGCTCGTCGAGCCCGCCCATGGCTTTTAGTTGGGCTTTTTCTTCATCACTTAGGTGCTTTTCAAACTCTTTACGCAACCAATCTTCAGGTAAATTGTGTTGCTGTTTTAAGCTCTCGAGCAGGTCTAAGTCGGCAATACCGCTAAAGTAATCGCTAAAGGCTTTATCGAACCGGTCAAAATGGGTTTCGTCCTTTACCATAATAGTGCGCGCTAAATGATAAAACGCGTCTACATCAGCAAATATAACGCCTTGTTTTAAAGCGTTAATTAAATCGAGTAGCTCTCTTAGGCTCACTGGTAAGCGGTATTCTCGTAATTTGAAGAAAAACTGTACCAACATGTTAGCGACGGCTCATAAACGCAAGTTTTTCGATTAGGCTTATGTCTTGCTCGTTTTTAAGCAGCGCACCAAACATCGGCATTAAACCGCCTTTTTGCGCTTTGTCGTGCAGGATTTTTGCGTCTATATCTTCAGCCATTAATAGTTTTAACCAATCCAGTAACTCGCTGGTGGATGGCTTCTTTTTAAGGCCATTGGCTTCGCGTAAGTTAAAAAATACTTCTAGCGCTTGGCGAACTAAATCTTGTTTAACATGCGGGTAGTGCACATCAATAATTTGCTGCATTTCGTCGCTATTTGGAAAATCAATATAATGGAAAAAACAGCGACGTAAAAACGCATCAGGCAGCTCTTTTTCATTGTTTGATGTGATGATCACAATAGGGCGCTCTTTAGCCACAATGCGCTCACCGGTTTCGTATACATGAAATTCCATTTTATCGAGTTCGAGCAGTAAATCGTTTGGAAACTCAATATCGGCTTTGTCTATTTCGTCAATAAGCAGTACTGGGCGTTTGCCGTTTAATTCAGCGTACATGAAGGCTTGCCACAGCTTACCTTTAACTATGTAGTTGCTAATATTGTGAACGCGCTCATCACCTAGCTGGCTGTCGCGCAAACGCGATACCGCATCGTACTCGTACAAACCTTGCTGCGCTTTAGTGGTTGATTTTATATGCCACTGAATAAGCTCAGTATCTAAACTTTTCGCTAACTCTTCAGCCAGCATGGTTTTACCTGTGCCAGGCTCGCCTTTAATTAAAAGCGGTTTTTGCAGCATAATAGCGGCATTTACTGCCTGTTTTAATGCTGAGCTTGCGATGTAATTATCAGTAGAATTAAATTGCACGGGTTATCCTTTATCTGGTCTGAGCAGTAATTATTATGCGTTATAATGCCATAGTTAATCGGCTTCACCAAGGTAGGCAAAACGGGCGATAGTTTTACCGTCTTTTTCTACGGTTTCAGTAAACATACTTAGTGGGCGTGCCCATATGCCGTATTCACCGTATAAGGCTTGGTAAATAACCAACTGCTCGTTGGTTTCGCTGTGGATCGCCACATGCATAACTTTATATTGTGGGCCTTTGTAGTGTTGATATAAACCCAGTTTTAGTGCTGTAGTCATAGTCTGTTATCTTGTATAATTTGCCTTCGCTTTTTATTATGCCAAAGAATACAGCAATACTATGAATTATATTTCTCTTGATGATTACAAAAAAGCCTGGGTATTTCGCCACAAAGATATTCCGGTTTCAGATATTGATGCAGCCAATATCAAACCCATGACCAGCGAGCGTGCCGCCGTACTGTGGACAACCATGGTGAGTCGCGAACATGATCATCCAGACTTTTTTGATAAAACCGATTGGTGCGCGCAAGAGCAAAACTTTAGCCAAGAAATTAATTGGGAAGATGCGTGGGAAAGCGAAGAACCCCAATTTCCAGATGCTATTTTGAACCACTTAGATTGGCAGGCTAATACCACAGTGTATTTTTGCATGGCACGCGACAATATTATCGAAACGACATTTGATGTGTTTAAACGTAACTGGCAAAACTTTATGTTTTTGGCTGATGGCAGCTTATTAATAGGTAAAAAGCGCAGCACTATGGTGCAATTTTTAGAATCAGGTATCGCAAAATTAGGTGAAAAGCCAAGCGCTTAAATTACTACAAGTGCTTAAAAACTGTGCATTACTGTGTTATAAAACAGTATTAAAATGTTTTTTTGAGTACAGCGATTGGTTACTAAAAATAAGCAGTTTAACACAAGCCAGCAAGTTGAAATGTGGCAAACTGATGCACAAAAAGTGCTTTACGCACAATTATGCAATGCTTTTTATCAGCGTGAAGTTCAGCGCTTAGTGGCTGAACCTAATGGTGACCGTTTACGCAGGCAATTAAAAAGCCTGCCTTATTATATTGAACGTGCCGCAACACGTGTAGCGAATGCACCATTGCCTTTTACGCTTGATGCGCAAAATGGAGGCTGGCTTGAAAAACAAAAACCAATACCGCCAGAGGCTAATCTTTCAGCGAATGAACTTTTTTATCAAGCGCATGCCAAAGTAGGGCTGATAATTCCGGTATTATTACAAAATCACGGTCAAATTCGGGTTAGAATAGACAGCATTGATCAAGTAGCTGATACGCAACTGCATTGTAATGAACTTGGCTGGTTTGATTTTTTAGGCCAAGGACTTGAGCAGCAAAGTGCACAATTGCTTAAACCCAGTAAAACGAGCCTTGCAGCGGGGTGTTGTGGCCACCAGTGGCAGTTTTCAAAGCGCAGCACACCACGGGTTTTGTCATTACGGGAAATGTTACTAGCTGCCAATATTAATTGGCGTAATGTTAAGCGGCCGCTAGCATAAGTAGATAATTAAAAATTAAAATAAGGAGTGTTTAATGCGATTTTTTCAATTTGGCTTGTTGTGCTTAGCACTTTTTATCCAGTATCGCCTTTGGTTTGGTCATAATGGGGTGCAAGACTACACCCGTTTAAAAAATGCGGTGGCATCGCATCAACAAACTAACGAAAAACTAATAAAGCGTAATAAAGTATTAAAAGCGGATATAGAAGATTTAAAGCTCGGCCACGAAGGCATTGAAGAGCGTGCCCGCAACGAATTAGGAATGATTAAACCGGACGAAACCTTTATTCGTGTTTTACCGGCTCAACACCATGACAAATAAACAAACTATTGCTGCTATTGTTCCTGCCGCAGGTGTTGGCAGTCGAATGCAACACACAACACCAAAGCAATATATTTCCTTAGCAGGGAAAACCATTTTAGAGCATACGCTCGCTAAGTTATCGCAGTTACCGCAGTTAAATTCTGTAGTGGTGGCACTGAGCGAAACCGACCCCTACTTTGACGACCTTACGCTAGCTGACCCTCGCATTGTGCGTGCTATTGGCGGTAAAGAGCGCGCAGATTCAGTGTTAAACAGTTTATTATTTTTAGCCGCTAACCCACCTACTTGGGTTTTGGTGCACGACGCAGCAAGACCTTTAGTGGATATTGCTGATATAGAGCGCTTGATAGCACAGTGTATGCAGGCTAATGAAGGCGGCATTTTAGCCAGCAAAGTAAAAGACACTATAAAACGGGGGCAAAGCCATGCACAGCAAACAGTGCCTCGTGATGATTTATGGCAAGCGCTTACCCCGCAACTGTTTAAATACGACGAGCTTAAAACGGCATTGCAAAATGCGCTTGACAGCGGTGCAACCATTACTGATGAAGCCAGTGCAATGGAGTGGGCAAATAAGCCGGTAAAGCTGGTAGCAGGGCGTAGTGATAATATTAAAATCACCACCCCAGAAGATTTAGATTTAGCAGGCTTTTTACTGCAAAAACAAAATAATGAGAGTGCAAAATGATACGAATAGGCCATGGTTTTGACGTGCATAAATTTGGAGGCCAAGGGCCTTTAACTATCTGCGGCGAAAAAATTGATTATCCACAAGGCTTTTTAGCACACTCAGATGGTGATGTAGCTATTCATGCCTTATGTGACGCTATTTTAGGATCATTAGCGCTGGGCGATATTGGTAAGCACTTTCCGGATACGGCCAGTGAATATGAAAATATTGATAGCCGTATTTTACTTCGCCATGTAGTGAACCTTGCTAAGCAACAAGGTTATGTATTGGGCAATGCGGATGTCACTATTGTGGCACAAGCACCAAAAATGCTGCCGCACATTCAAGCGATGCGTGGCAACCTTGCCAGTGATTTAAATGCCGAGCTTTCACAGGTAAATGTAAAAGCTACCACTACCGAAAAACTCGGTTTTGAGGGGCGTAAAGAAGGCATTTCAAGCCATGCCGTGGTCATTATGAGCAAACAAAACGCATGAGCGAATTAAATTATTTATATGGCGCGCCGCTTTCCAAAGCCGACTTTAAAACCACCGCAGAAGACTTTATGGTTGATGAAGATCTCGGTATAGAGTTTACCGGCAGTGGTGAACACGTGTGTTTGCAAGTGGTTAAAAAGGGTGAAAACACCCAATATGTTGCCAAGCTGATTGCACAAAAAGCGGGTGTATCGCCACGTGATGTAAGCTATGCCGGTATGAAAGACCGCCATGGAGTATGCTCGCAGTGGTTTAGCGTAAAAGTACCGATTAAAAAGCATATTGATTTTACTGAGCTGAACAGTGAAAGCGTGTTTGTGTTATCGGAGCAGCGCCATGAGCGAAAATTGCGCACCGGTTGCCATAAAGGAAATAGGTTTACTATTACCTTACGCAATGTAACCGAGCCGCTTGATATTTTATGCCGTATAAACGCGGTACGCGCAGGAGTGCCTAATTATTTTGGTGAACAGCGCTTTGGTCGTGATGGGCACAACCTAGTGATGGCCGAAAAAATGTTTGCCGGTGAGCGTATTCGCGATAAAAAGCTGCGAGGCATTATTATTTCTGCTGCGCGTTCACATGTGTTTAATCAAATTGTTAGTTTACGCGTGGCTGAGCATGGCCTTGCTAAAACCATGCACCGCGAAGTATTTATGCTAAGTGGCAGTAATGCATTTTTTGAAGATGCGATAAGTGATGAAAATATTGCACGGCTTGCCTCTGGCGATATTATGATGTCGGCGCCCATGGTGGGCAAAAGTGAAAAAGGCTTAACCGAACAAGAAAAAACATGGTTGGCACCGTATCAAGCATGGTGTGATGGCTTAGGGGATTTAGGGCTTAAAAACGAGCGTAGAATGCTGCGTTTAATACCCCAAGAGCTAAGCATAGAAACACTTGATGAACGCACATTAAAACTCAGCTTTGGTTTATCCAAAGGCTGTTTTGCAACTGCTTTACTGCGCGAACTGGTTAATTATACTGACGCCAGCCCACGCGAGCGAAAAGAAAAGGATACCGCAGATGAAGATTCTATTAAGTAATGATGATGGTGTTAATGCCAAAGGTATTGCTGTTTTATATCAAGCATTAATACAAATCGCTGAGGTAACGCTGGTTGCTCCAGATAGAAATTGTAGTGGTGCTAGTAATTCACTAACGTTAATGAACCCGCTGCGTGCCACAACGCTCGACAACGGCTTTATGTCGGTAAACGGTACACCCACTGATTGTGTGCATTTAGGTGTTAATCAATTAGTGGATGAAAAACCCGATTTGGTTGTTGCTGGTATTAATCATGGCGGTAATTTAGGCGATGATACACTTTACTCTGGAACGGTGGCTGCGGCGACTGAAGGCCGTCATTTAGGCTTACCAGCAATTGCGGTATCTTTGTGCTCTCATCATGGTGAGCATTTTGAAACAGCGGCAGCCGTTACTGTAAACATTATTAAAGGACTTGCCTCGCATCCGTTGCCGAAAGATCAGATCATTAATATTAATGTTCCCGATATTCCGCTCTCTGAGCTCAAAGGCGTTCAGGTAACTCGTTTAGGAGCTCGTCACAAAGCAGAAACTATGACCAAGCAAACCGATCCATGGGGACGCGATATTTTTTGGTATGGATCGCTAGGGCTTGAAAGCGACGCCGGTGAAGGTACTGACTTTTATGCGGTTAATAATGGCTATGCATCAGTGACCCCGTTAAGCGTTGATATGACCGCCAAAGACAGTATTAAAGCCGTGGGAGAGTGGTTAGCCGAGTTGGAGATTAACCGTGCTGGCTAATTATACTCGCAGTGCACAAGCGCTTTCAGACTTATTACAGCGAGATGGCGTAGAAGATAAAGAGGTTTTAAAAGCAATAGCGCAAATTCCTCGGCATATTTTTATTGATGATGTACTCAAACACAAAGCGTATCAAAATACCGCGCTACCTATTGGACAAGGGCAAACTATTTCTCAGCCTTATATTGTTGCGCGCATGACCGAGCTAATGCGATTAGCCGGTGTGCAACATAAGGTGTTAGAAATAGGCACCGGGTCGGGCTATCAAACTGCGGTTTTAGCTAAAACCTTTGATAAGGTATATTCGGTAGAGCGTATTAAAGCTTTGCAATGGCAAGCTAAACGCCGATTACACCAGCTCGATTTGTACAATGTCACCATGAAACATGGCGATGGTTGGCAAGGCTGGCAGTCACAAGCGCCATTTGATGGCATTATCGTGACCGCTGCGGCAACCACCATTCCCCCCGAGTTACTCGCACAACTTGCAGATGGAGGCGTATTACTGGCCCCTATTGGTGAGGCAGAACAAAATTTAACCATGGTTATTCGCCAAGGCGATAGCTTTACAAAGCATGTAATTGCGCCAGTAAGATTTGTACCTTTAGTCCCTGGTGATATTGAATAGGAATTCATTTTGAAGTTGTTTACCAAGTTATACGATATGGCGCTAGTGTGGGCTAAACACCGCCACGCAGAACGTTATTTAGCAGGAATGAGCTTTGCCGAATCGGTTTTTTTCCCGGTCCCGCCCGATGTAATGTTAGCGCCGATGTCGCTAGCGCAACCAAGTAAGGCATGGCGATTTGCAAGCTTTGCTACGGTTGCTTCTGTGCTTGGCGGCGTGCTGGGTTACTTACTTGGATTTTGGTTGTTTGAACCGGTTGTAGAGCCCTTTATTGCGCAAATGCAATGGCAAGATAAATTTAATACGGCGCTTGCATGGTTCAAAAATTACGGTGTTTGGGTGGTATTTATAGCGGGGTTTTCGCCTATTCCTTATAAAGTATTTACCATTGGCGCTGGTGTATTACAAATGGCGTTTTTACCTTTTATTATTGCCTCAGGTATTGGGCGTGGCGCGCGTTTCTTTTTAGTATCTGCTTTAATGAAATGGGGCGGAGTTAAAATGGAACAAAAATTACGCCAATATATTGAAGTACTTGGCTGGGCAGTGGTTGCTTTAATTGCTGTTGCGTACCTATTGTTGCGATAATCGCCATAATATAATGATATTAAAACAGAGGGCAAAACACATTGAATAAACAAATACGCTGTTATGTTGCTTTATTTATTAGTGTTTTGCTTTGTGCATGCTCGTCTCGCCATGTTCCCGCTCCTGTAAGTAGTTTAAATAATAATATTAATGACTATCCTTCACGGATTAATATTAACGGTGGTAAGTACACGGTACAAAAAGGCGATACACTTTATTCGATTGCTTTTAGTGCTGGAAAAGATTTCAGAGAACTTGCAAAAAATAATTCAATTCCATCACCTTACACTATTGTTCCTGGTCAGGTTGTATCCCTTTTAGAACCAAGTAGGTCAAGGGTTACACAAAAAAAGTATAAAAAGAAAGCTGTTAAAAAGCCATCCCATTTACAAAAAAGTAACAGAAAATTAAAGAAAGAGCTTGATAAGCCGAAAAAACGTAGGTATGTTCAAAAACAAGCTAACCAAAAAATTAGTCAGTCTCAAGGTTCTTCAACTAAAAAGTTGAGTTGGTTTTGGCCTGCTAAAGGTAAAATAACAAAACGCTTTTCTAACAAGGAAAATGGTTATAAAGGCCTACAGATTGCTAATAGAAAGGGTACTGCCGTACTCGCCGCTGCAAAAGGAACAGTAGTTTACGCGGGTAGTGCACTTAGAGGTTACGGTAATTTAATTATATTGAAACATAATGATGATTACCTAAGTGCTTATGCACATAACTCAACGTTACTTGTGAAAGAAAAGCAAATAGTGAAGGCGGGACAAAAAATAGCAGAAATTGGTAATTCAGAGTCTTCAGTAACGGCACTTCGTTTTGAAATTCGTTATCGAGGAAAAGCTGTTAACCCTGCTAAGTACCTACCCTGAACTGAAGGTGTTGATTGACTGTTCTGGAGAAGGCTCATGGCTAATACAGCAAAAGCTAATAAAACGACTACAGACCTTAATCATAAAGTTATTGATAGCTTGCTCAGGAGAAGTCTTATGGCTGATGTAGCAAAAGCTGAGAAAACCCCCACTGATGATAAGTTTGACGACTCTAAAATAGAGGAGACAACGAAGTTACTTGATGACGTGGAAGATGAAGATGTATTTGTAAAAGAAGAAGTCACTAAAAACCTCGACGCCACCCAATTATACTTAGGCGAGATTGGTTTTTCCCCTCTATTAAGTGCAGAAGAAGAAGTGTTTTTTGCACGAAAATCGCTTAAAGGCTGCGAAGCCTCCCGAAAACGCATGATCGAAAGTAACTTACGCTTAGTTGTGAAAATTGCGCGTAGGTACAACAATCGTGGGCTTGCTCTACTTGATTTAATTGAAGAAGGTAATCTAGGGCTGATCCGAGCTGTTGAAAAGTTTGATCCTGAACGTGGTTTTCGATTTTCTACTTATGCCACATGGTGGATACGCCAAACCATTGAACGGGCAATAATGAATCAAACCCGTACAATTCGTTTGCCTATTCATGTTGTTAAAGAGCTTAACGTTTATTTACGTACAGCACGTGAGCTAACTCAAAAGCTTGATCATGAGCCAACCGCAGAAGAAATTGCAGAAAGCTTAGACAGACCGGTCGAAGATGTAACAAAAATGCTTCGCCTAAACGAAAAAATAGCTTCTGTAGATATGCCTATTGGTGGCGAAAATGACAGTGCGTTGTTAGATGTGATTGCCGACGAAAAAAATGTCGGTCCTGAAGGTGAAGTGCAAAACAATGATATGAATACGCATATTATTGACTGGTTAGGTGAATTGAACCCTAAGCAGCGCGAAGTACTGGCACGCCGGTTTGGTTTACTCGGTTATGAGCCTTCAACACTTGAAGATGTGGGCCGTGAAATTGGGTTAACCCGTGAGCGAGTTCGCCAAATACAGGTTGAGGCGCTACGTCGTTTAAAAGATATCTTGCAGCAAGAAGGATTAAGTACCGAAAGCTTATTTGAACAGTTCGCTTAATCTAAACACACAAAAAAATAAATACAGCCCGACCCTTTAGTCGGGCTGTTTGCGTTTAAAGCAGTGCTTTTAATTTATAAAGCAGTTCATGCGCTTGACGCGGTGATAGGTTATCGGGATCTATTGCGGTCATTTGTTGCTCAAGTTCACTAGGCTGAATTATTTGCGGTTCACTATCAAACGGTAAAACCTGTTGCTCTGTGGTGACTGTTGTGACACTTTGATGATTTTCAAGCAAGCTTAGTTTTTGTTTAGCTTGGGCAATAACCGCTTTAGGTACGCCAGCCAGAGCTGCCACTTGCAAACCAAAACTCTTACTCGCAGCACCATCTAATACCGTGTGCATAAAGGCAATGGTATCGTTGTGTTCAATGGCATCTAGGTGCACATTAACCAACCCAGGTGTTTGTTCTGCAAGCTCTGTGAGTTCAAAATAGTGGGTTGCGAACAGAGTTTTAGCTGCTATTTTTGAAGCTAGATGATCAGCTGTCGCGTATGCCAGTGATAAACCATCGTAAGTACTGGTTCCTCGGCCTATTTCATCCATTAATACCAATGATTGTGCGGTGGCATTATTTAAAATTGCCGCAGTTTCTGTCATTTCAACCATAAAAGTAGAGCGCCCAGATGCTAAGTCGTCACTGGCACCAATGCGGGTAAATATTCTATCGATATTACCAATTTTAGCGCTATCGGCAGGAACGTAACAGCCAATATGCGCCATGAGTACTATTAGTGCTGTTTGGCGCATGTAGGTAGATTTACCGCCCATGTTAGGGCCAGTAATTATCAGCATTTTACGCTGGCTATTGAGTTCTACAGGGTTGGCAATAAACGGGTCTTTCATTACTTGCTCAACCACAGGGTGGCGGCCTTGTTTGATGCTGATATTATCGTTATCGCAAAGCTCAGGCTTGGCATAATTAAGTGTTTGGGCACGCTCTGCTAAATTGTTAAGTACATCTAAATCGGCAATTACCGATGCCATTATTTGTAGCTGCTCAATATGCGGCGCTATAAATTCAAATAACTGTTCGTATAGCTGCTTTTCAAGTGCCAGCGCTTTTGATTGGCTGCCGAGGACTTTATCTTCATGTTCTTTAAGTTCTGGAATTATATAACGTTCGTTATTTTTTAACGTTTGACGACGAATATAATCTGCAGGCACTAAGTGCGAGTTAGCGCGGCTCACTTCAATAAAAAAGCCATGCACTCTGTTATAACCAATTTTAAGTGTACTAATACCCGTGCGTTCACGTTCGCGCTGCTCTAGCTGTTCAAGCACATCGGTGGCACCTTGGCTTAAATTACGCCACTCATCAAGTTCGCTGTTATACCCTGGCGCAATAACACCGCCATCACGAATTAACACTGGTGGGTTATCAATCACTGCTCGCTCAAGTAGGGCTTGAAGCTCGGGGAGCTCTTTAGAATGGGCAATAATATGAGAAATACGCGCATCTGTGGCATCGTTTAATAAGCTATGCAGCGGTGCTAATGCTTGAAGTGCACTGCGAAGCCGTGTTAAATCACGTGGGCGAGCGGTATGTAATGCCAAACGAGCAATTACACGTTCTATATCACCAATATCTCTGAGAGCGTCATGCAGCTCACTGCATAATTGTACATCTAAAATAGCACTAATGGCATTTAGACGAGAATTTAACTCGTCTTTATTACGAATAGGGGTATGAATACGGCGCTTCAGTAATCGTGAGCCCATAGCTGTAGCTGTTTTATCAAGCACTTGAGCAAGGGTATTTTCAAAGCCACCTGATAGATTAACGGTAAGTTCAAGGTTTTTGCGAGTTGGCGCATCCAAAATAACCGCATGTTCGTTATGCTCAAGAGTGATTGCGCGAATGTGTGGTAATGCAATACGCTGGGTATCTTTTACGTACTGCATTAAACAGCCTGCCGCTACCAAGGCGCTATGTGCTTTATCGACCCCAAAACCAACTAAATCTTTGGTACCAAACTGCTCACACAGTAAGTGTTGTGCGGTGTCTAGATCAAACTCCCAATCAGGGCGACGACGTGCTCCCTTAATATGTTCAATTAAATGAGTGTTTTCAAAGTGTTCACTATATAGTAATTCAGCAGGGGCTAAGCGTTGTAGGGTTGAGCTAAATGCTTCATCAGTGTTTACTTCAACAACATTGAAGCGTCCTGAGTTGATATCAAGATACGCAACACCGTATTGACCTTTTTTATTTTGCCAAACACTGGTTAGTAAGTTGTCTTGGCGCTCTTGTAGTAAGGCTTCGTCAGAAATAGTTCCTGGGGTTACAATACGGACTACTTTGCGCTCAACAGGGCCTTTGCTGGTGGCAGGGTCACCCACTTGTTCACAAATAGCCACCGACTCGCCCATTTGTACTAAGCGGGCTAAGTAGTTTTCTACCGCATGATAAGGCACGCCCGCCATAGGAATAGGATCGCCCCCTGCTTTGCCACGGTGTGTTTGTGAAATATCAAGCAACTGCGCGGCGCGTTTTGCGTCATCAAAAAAGAGTTCATAAAAATCCCCCATCCGATAAAACAATAAAATATCGCGATGCTCTGATTTTATTTTTAGATACTGCTGCATCATAGGGGTTTGTTGTTTTATAGTGTGCGGTGCATAAAGATCAAACGACATGTATTTACCCAAAGGCTGAATATGGAATTACATCAAGAGATTAAGACACTTGCTGCGCAATTAGGCGCTATTTTAACGGATAAACGCTTATGGATCACTACCGCTGAATCATGTACTGGTGGTGGAGTGAGTTATTCGCTTACCGATACCCCCGGAAGTTCAGCATATATTGACCGTGCATTTGTTACTTATAGCAATAACGCCAAGCAAGAATTACTCAATGTGAAGCATGCTACCCTCGAGCAATTTGGCGCAGTAAGCGAACAAACAGTCATTGAGATGGCTGCAGGTGCCTGTAAGGCAGCAAATGCTGATATTGGCATTGCTATTTCAGGAATTGCAGGTCCAGGTGGTGCCACTGAGGGCAAACCGGTAGGGCTCGTGTGGTTTGGACTGCAAATTAACGGTAAACACTGGACGTTTGAACAAGTATTTAATGGTGATAGGGCGCAAGTTAGGCTGCAAGCTATTGTATTTTCTTTAAAAACTATAATAGAGAAGATAAAATAATAAAATTAGCTTGATACTGTGATTTCATACAGTATACTTGTGTGCATTAGCTGGATTTGGAGAAGAAAATGAACGATAACAAACAAAAAGCGTTGGACGCTGCTTTATCACAAATTGAACGTCAGTTTGGTAAAGGCTCAATCATGAAATTGGGTGACAACAAGGCGTTAAACATTGACGCTGTATCAACAGG
Source organism: Pseudoalteromonas sp. S1608 (assembly GCF_005887265.1). Classification (GTDB taxonomy): domain Bacteria; phylum Pseudomonadota; class Gammaproteobacteria; order Enterobacterales; family Alteromonadaceae; genus Pseudoalteromonas; species Pseudoalteromonas undina. The sequence goes on along the minus strand of NZ_PNDK01000030.1, from coordinate 14,167 downwards.
CTCGCTAGGTATTGATATTGCTTTAGGTATAGGCGGCTTGCCAATGGGGCGTATTGTTGAAGTATATGGCCCAGAGTCATCAGGTAAAACAACGCTAACATTGCAAGTTATCGCTGAAGCTCAAAAAGAAGGTAAAACGTGTGCCTTTGTTGATGCTGAGCATGCTCTTGATCCAGTTTACGCACAAAAGCTAGGTGTTAATATTGATGAGTTACTTGTATCTCAACCAGATACGGGTGAACAAGCACTGGAAATTTGTGACATGTTAGTGCGTTCAAGCGCGGTTGATGTAGTGATTGTCGATTCGGTTGCTGCATTAACACCAAAAGCGGAGATTGAAGGCGACATGGGTGATTCACACATGGGCCTACAAGCACGTTTAATGTCGCAAGCATTACGTAAGCTTACAGGTAACATTAAGCGCTCAAACACGCTATGTATTTTCATTAACCAAATCCGTATGAAAATTGGTGTAATGTTTGGTAATCCTGAAACAACAACTGGTGGTAACGCCCTGAAATTTTACGCCTCTGTACGTATTGATATTCGTCGTATTGGCTCGGTAAAAGAAGGTGATGAAGTTGTTGGTAACGAAACGCGTGTTAAAGTTGTGAAGAACAAAGTAGCACCGCCGTTCAAACAAGCTGAATTTATCATTATGTATGGTGAAGGTATTTCTAAGCAGGGCGAGCTGATTGATTTAGGTGTTAAGCATAAAATTGTTGAAAAAGCAGGTGCTTGGTACAGCTACAATGGCAACAAAGTTGGCCAAGGTAAGTCTAATTCGATTAAGTTCCTTAAAGAAAACCCTGAAATTGCAGATGAAATTGAAGGTAAATTACGAGAGATGCTATTGCTAAAAGCAACGGTTGAGCCAGAAGATGGCGAAGACGTATTAGGTGATGAAGGCGACCTTTAAGCCCATTTGTTTTAAAGCTTGATTTGACCCGAGCTTAAAAAAAGCGCTAACCATTAGGTTAGCGCTTTTTTATTGTTTGCTATAAAGTGACTTAAAGCCTAGTTAGCTTTATAGCTGCCAGTTAACTGACAATGAGTAGTTACGCGGTGCCCCGTAGTAACCTTGCTCCCAATAAAGGCTGTTTATGTACTTTTCATCAGTACTGTTATTAACATTAAAGGTAACACCGACGTTTTGAGTAATTTCGTAGGTGGCCATTAAATCTAATAAGCCATAAGCATCTTGTTTTGTAGTTGCCAATGCGTTGCCTGCTGGATCTTTTACTTGCACACGGCTAATAGAATCTTGCCAGCGGTAATTAGCACCTAAGGTTAAACCATCAATAAATGGCACTTGATAAGTGGCTGCCATTTTTAATTGGTTTTCTGGGGTGTAATCTTTAACGAGTTCATCACCATCAATACTTAAATTACTAAAGCTGATGCTGGCACTTAAATCATCAGTTAAGCGACCGCTTAATTCAATTTCGAAACCATCACTGTTAATACCATCTGCAGCGTAATAACGCGTATCGCTTGGAAGGGAGCCCGGAAGTGCAACAGCAAGTCCATCTTGCTTAGCATCAAAATAGGCCAGTGTTACAAATACTTGCTCATCTAAAAGTTGTGCTTTTAAACCAACTTCAGCACTTTTACCAATAACAGGAGCCAGTTGTTCAGCGTTAATGTCTAATTCTTTTTGCGGCACAAACGTTTCTGTGTAGCTAGCGTAAGCTGATAATGACTCGGTAAAATCGTACACAGTACCAATGTAAGGAATAACCTCTGAGTCATCGCGGGTTTGCACTACACTATAAGCAGTACCTTTAGTTTCCCAGTCGGTATAGCGTACGCCAGCCAAAATGCTTAATGGATCTGCTAGTTTTATACGAGTTGAAACATAGGCCGATCTTTGTGTATTTTGTACATCACTGCCGTCAGGTTTATCAACCAGTGTTGCTTCTGGTGCTATCCCATCCCAAGTCGCTAAATCAGGCATCGCAGGGAAACCATTTCCTGTGCTGTAGTCATAAAGAGATTGGTCATTAAAGTCCATGTTTGCTTGGCTAATGCCGAATGATAAGTCGTGCTCTAAAGAAAATAGCTCAAACTTACCGCTGGCATATAAATCAAACAAATCTTGTGTGTCTTTGTAATCATAACGACTCGCATAGCCGGTTAAACCTAAACCAGTATCTTTATCTGGGGTACCATATACATAAAATAACTCAGAATTTTGTTCATTTTTTATATGGGCATAACGGGCTTTAGCAACCCAAGTCGCTGATAAGTTTTGCTCAAGTGTTACATAGATACGTTCAGCGCTATTATCCCAATACGACCAATCTGCAGCTGTACTAGTTGACTCATCATAATCAGTTGGTGAACCATCAGTGTAATAAAGCGGTAACGCGCCCCATAGAGGGCTATCGGCATCTTTTTGCTGGTTTACATAGTTAATGCTTAGTAGTGTATCGTCAGTTAGCTTACCCTCATAGGCAAGGTAGGCAATGGTCTTATCGGTTTCGTAACGGTCTAGGTACGACTCTTTATCTTGCTTAGTAAATACAGCACGAACAGCGTGTTCATCGTTAATCGGTGCGGAAACATCAATATCTACACGTTTGTTATTCCACGAACCATAAGAAGCCGATGCATTAGCTTGCGTTGTGTAGGTTGGCTTTTTTAGCACCATATTAATAGTCGCAGATGGGTTACCTGCACCGGTCATCATGCCATTGGCACCACGTACAATTTCAACGCGATCATAAATTGCAGTATCTAGTGTACCTTGAATTGAACCGGAATTTTGCGGTGTCCCTAAGCCATCAATTAAAAAGTTAGTTATTTCAAAACCACGCGCTTTAAAGTAAGTACGGTCAGTTTCTATTTGCTCTACTGTTACGCCAGGTGTGCTTTCTAATACTGCGTTAATATCATCAAGTGAAAAATCATCCATCAGCGCGCGTGAAACAACAGAAATTGACTGTGGGGTCTCTTTAATTGTTAGACCTAGCTTAGTCGCAGACTGTGCTTCTTCGGTGATATAGTTTTTATGATGTTGCCCATAAACGGCTATTTTTTCTAGAGGCAGGTTGTCTTGCGTGTCGTTTGCAACAGCATATCCAGATAAAACCAGTGAAGTAAGTAGACTTAGTTTAAATGCAGAGTTTTTATGTTTGTGCAGCATCTTGTTTCCCATAAGATTAAATTTGGTTGGTAATTTAATCTAAATGAGAGTGATTTGCAATTACGTTTGCGTGGTATTTTACACGTCTTTGACATTTTTTAAGTAAAGCGCATGGATTTGGTTAACTTGAGCTCTGGTTAAAAACAAAAAAAGCGGCCGAAGCCGCTCAGGAAGTAAATCAGTATTTTAATTGGTTAGGAAATTAAAACGCATACTTTACAGAAAATTGTAAACGATCTAGGTCGCCATCTACGCCACTTTCAAGCTCTCGTTCTGCATGTTTAAATTCCGCACCAAAGGTTAGACGTTTAACCGGTGAGTATAAAATATTTGCACTGTAGCTTTGGCTTGATTCTGTAGGATCGCCATACATTGCAAGTAGGTTTTCATCGTTATCAGCAGATAAGAACGAATATAGGAAAGTAGAGCGCCACTGGCTATTCCACTTATGTTGATATGCAATAAAACCTGATGTTGAATCAATCGCATCTAGGTCATCACCATTGAGAACCGCACCACGAGCTACGTTTAGACCAACATAACGACCTAGTCCTTTACCTTGCGTAAGCATAAATTTTAGATTGTCTTGACCAAACTTCACCATACCTGATGCACTAACACCAAATGATGTTTCATCTGCATCAACACCGGCTACTTTGTAAGTTAGTTGACGAGCAAGAGCTGTTACTACAAAGTTACCCCAATCAGCATTGTGGGTATAGCGTGCCGTAAAGTCAGGTAATGAGGCGTCATCAGTCACTGCCATGCCACCACCGGCTGTAGTTATTGTGCTTTCTGGGTTCTCTAGAGAGAATGACCATGCACCGGTAGTGTATTTAATTTGTGATTGACGAACAAACACAGTGCCTTCTGCAGGACCAACAAAATCAAGTGCTTCTGGTAATGCACCGACGTTTTGAAAGTTTGACCACGTTTGACCAAATAACCATCCATCATATGAGATAAATGCATGGCGAATACGCGGCGAATATGAATTAGACACACGCTCGTTACCGCCTGGGGCAGAAGCTAAAAAGTCTAGTTCTATTTTAGTTTTAACCGTTTTACCGTTATCTAATAAGGTAGCAGTTCCAAAATTGAAACGTGACTCACGAGCGTGCATATCAAATACAGCGTCTGAACTATCATCGCTACCGACTGTTAATGTACTTGGTACATAAAAGTCACGGCCAACACTGCTGCCTGCAGGAGCGCCTGCTGAGTAGTCACTCCACATTGCGTCGAGTTTAATGTATCCACCATAGGTGAATTCTGTATCACCTATTTTCGCAGCTGTAGCAGCATAAGCTGTGCTAGAAAGTGCACATAGTACAGCAGTCGCTGCTAGTGTTTTAATTGGAGTAAATTTCATTGTTGCGTCCTTTTATAGGCTACTTGTTGTATGTTGTTTGCTTATGATATGCATTAATGTGTGTTACTTATATAGTACTAACAGATTGAATTTAATTATCTTTAATTTAATTTGTTAGTAAATACGAGTTATTAATAAACAATCAAGGTTTTTATATATTTAAGCTACTGTTGTATATGTACACAATTTACTCAATCAACTATTAGTCTATTAGACTAAGGTTTAATAATTATTGAAGGCTCATATACTTTTATTTAATAGTATGTTTTTTATGTAAATAAGGTGTAGCCATGAGGATTATAGATAAGATAATCGTTGTTTGAACCCAGATACAACTAATGTCTAATATTTAATAGTGCACTGCTGAGTAATCCTTGATGAAAAGCCTAAGGCAAGTAATATAAATTGGAGACTAATATGTCACAAAGTATCTATCCAGTTCCTGCGCAGATAAAAAACGCAGCGCTCGTCGATAATGAAAAATATAATACGATGTATAAACAGTCTATCGAAGACCCTGAAGGGTTTTGGGCTGAGCACGGTAAGCGTCTTGACTGGTTTACTCCATATTCAAAAGTAAAAAACACTTCATTTGACAAAGGCCATATCAATATTAAATGGTATGAAGATGGCTACCTGAATGCCTCTTATAACTGTATTGATCGTCACTTAAAAACAAAAGCGGATAAAGTAGCATTAATTTGGGAAGGTGATGATCCTTCACAAAGCGAAAATATCACCTACCAACAGCTACATGATGAAGTGGCAAAGTTTGCCAATGGTTTAAAAAAATTAGGTGTTAAAAAAGGTGACCGTGTAGCCATTTATATGCCAATGAGCCCGCAAGCTATATACGCAATGCAAGCTTGTGCCCGTATAGGTGCTATTCATTCAGTTATATTCGGTGGCTTTTCACCGTCAGCTATTGCGGATCGTATTAATGATTCGGGTGCTAAAGTGGTTATCACCTCAGATGAAGGCCGACGTGCAGGTAATTGTGTACCGCTAAAAGCCAATGTAGATGAAGCCGTATTACAAGATTCAGTCACCACCGTTGAGCATGTAGTGGTACATAAACTAACTTCAGGCGATGTTGATTGGCACGACCATGATATTTGGTGGCATGACTTAGTTGCAGACCAAGCGCCAGATTGCGAACCTGAACACATGAATGCTGAAGATCCGCTGTTTATTTTATACACATCAGGTTCTACCGGTCAGCCCAAGGGGGTGGTACACACCACTGGTGGCTATTTAGTGTATTCATCTATGACCCACGAATACATTTTTGATTTAAAAGACGATGATATTTTTTGGTGTAGTGCTGATGTTGGCTGGATCACAGGTCACAGTTATATTGCTTATGGGCCGCTCGTTAATGGATGTACGCAAGTCGTATTTGAAGGCGTACCAACTTACCCAACTGCCGGTCGTATGGGCGAAGTGGTTGATAAACATAACGTGACAATTTTATACACAGCACCTACTGCCATTCGTGCATTGATGGCTAAAGGCGAAGAGCCGATTGCAAGCTCACATCGTGACAGCTTACGCATTTTAGGTTCTGTGGGGGAGCCGATCAATCCAGAAGCATGGACCTGGTACTATGAAAAAATTGGTAAGTCGAATTGCCCAATTGTAGATACTTGGTGGCAAACCGAAACCGGTGGCATCATGATTGCTCCATTACCAGGTGCAACCGATATGAAACCTGGCTCTGCAACTCGTCCATTCTTTGGTATTGCACCGGCATTATTTGATGCTGAAGGTAATACATTAGAAGGTGCGGTTGATGGTAACCTTGTGATTTTAGATAGCTGGCCTTCACAAGCACGAACCGTTTATGGCGACCATGAGCGCTTTGAACAAACTTACTTTAGCGCTTATCCTGGTGTGTACTTTACTGGTGACGGTTGTCGTCGTGATGAAGACGGTGATTATTGGATCACAGGACGCGTTGATGACGTACTTAATGTGTCTGGGCACCGTTTAGGTACTGCGGAAATTGAAAGTGCGTTAGTTGCTCATGAAGCTGTAGCTGAAGCAGCAGTAGTAGGCTACCCGCATGATATTAAAGGCCAAGGTATTTACGTTTACATAACTCCTAACGAGGGTGTAACGGTGAGTGATGAGCTAACAAAAGAGATCCGTAATTGGGTACGTAAAGAGCTAAGCCCAATAGCATCACCAGATATGATTCAGTGGTCTCCAGGTTTACCAAAAACACGTTCTGGCAAAATTATGCGTCGTATTTTACGTAAAATCGCGGCAAATGAGCACCAACAGCTTGGTGATACCTCAACACTTGCGGATCCGTCAGTGGTTGATGAGCTAGTAGAAAATCGATTAAATCGTTAATTTCGCGTTAAAAGCTTGATTAGAAGTTGATTCTAAACGTAGTATATCGGCTGTTGTCTATTGGATAGCAGCCGAATTTTTGGGAGTGAACAATGAGTCAGTTTTTAATAGCGGACGATCATCCGTTATTTCGTGAAGCACTAAAGGGCGCTTTGAGTGCAAAGTTTGCAGGTTTAGAAGTATTTGAATCAGCGGATTTTGATAGCACATTGCAGGTGTTAAGCGAACAAGAAGATCTTGATATATTACTACTAGATTTACACATGCCAGGTAACGGTGACTTATACGGCTTGATCCGTATACGTGAAGATTACCCAAGCTTACCTATTGCGGTGGTTTCGGGTAGTGAAGATGTAAATATTGTTTCGAAAGTTATGGGTTATGGGGCAATGGGGTTTATTCCTAAGTCATCATCATCTGACGATATTGCCAACGCAATTAACCAAATACTCGAAGGCGATACTTGGCTGCCAACCGAACTAAAAAGTAAAGTGGCTGAAATAGAAGGCGCAGATAGAGAAATTGCTGCACAAGTAGCATCACTTACTCCACAGCAATACCGTGTATTACAATATTTGCACGAAGGTTTACTGAATAAACAAATTGCGTACGAACTTCACATTTCAGAAGCCACAGTCAAAGCTCACATCACTGCCATATTTAGAAAACTCGGTGTTTATAATCGAACTCAAGCTGTTTTAATTGCTGCAAAACTACAACTAGAACCGATAGAGCAAGCTTAAGCAGACTAAATAAGAGGCGAGAGCCTCTTTTTTGTAACCCCATCACAATAAACCCATCAGTTAATTACCATGACATAACAAGTCATTCATCTTTATTACATGACCTGCTCAGAAAATAATGCTAGGTTACGGGCATTTTGTAATTAAGAGAGCATGGTATGTCAGACTCAATGGACTCACCACACACATCCCAAGATGAAAATCAGGCCGCAAAGGGCGGTTGGTTTAATCGATTTTTAGCCACGGTAGAATTTTTAGGGAATATGCTTCCCCACCCAATTACCTTATTCGCGCTGTTTTGTATTGCCATTATTTTATTTAGTGGCGTTGCTGATTGGTTTGGACTTAGTGCTATCGATCCTCGCCCTGAGGGCTCTGCAGGGCGCGATCCAGATGGTGTAATTGAAGTAGTTAGCTTACTCAGTGCCGAGGGCTTACAGCGTATTGTAACGGGCTTGGTTACTAACTTTACCAGCTTTGCCCCATTAGGTACGGTGTTAGTGGCGCTATTAGGTGTTAGTGTTGCTGAACATTCTGGGCTATTGTCTGCGGCAATGCGTGGCATGGTTATGGGTGCATCTAAACGCTTAGTTACCTTTATGGTGGTATTCGCTGCTATTTTATCAAACACAGCATCTGAGCTGGGTTATGTCGTATTGATCCCCCTAGCGGCAATGATATTTCATAGTTTAGGTCGTCATCCGCTTGCAGGCCTTGCTGCAGCGTTTGCTGGTGTATCGGGTGGCTATAGCGCTAACTTATTACTGGGTACTATCGATCCGTTATTAGCAGGTATTACGACGCCTGCAGCACAAATGATTGATCCAACTTACCAAGTAGGCGCTGAAGCAAACTGGTATTTTATGATGATTTCAGTATTGCTAATTGCTGTTTTAGGTACGCTTGTTACTGAGAAAATTGTTGAGCCACGTTTAGGTAAATATAACCCAGATGAAGCCAGTGAAGATTTAGCTCAAAATAATATTGCCGGTTTAACTGACAAAGAAAAATCAGGTTTAAAATGGGCTGGAGTTTCATTACTTGTTGTTTCGTTGTTGCTCGCTTGGACGATTGTTCCAGCAGACGGTATTTTACGTAACCCTGAAACAGGTCTAGTTGCTCACTCGCCGTTTTTAAAAGGGATTGTTGTTTTTATTTTTGTCACCTTTGGTATTCCGGGTTTTGTGTATGGTCGCGTGGTTGGCACCATGAAAAATGATAAAGACGTGATAAATGCCATGAGCAAAAGTATGAGCTCTATGGGCATGTACATTGTATTAGTGTTTTTTGCTGCGCAGTTTGTGGCATTTTTTAAATGGACTAACTTAGGCACCATTTTAGCGATTAACGGTGCCGCGTTACTACAAGCTCTTAGCTTAACTGGACCGGAAGTATTTGTACTGTTTATTTTGATGTGTGCTTTAGTTAACTTAACTCTAGGCTCATCGTCAGCGCAGTGGGCAGTAACAGCACCTATCTTTGTTCCTATGCTAATGCTCATAGGTTATGCACCCGAGACAATTCAAGCGGCTTATCGTATTGGTGATTCAGTAACTAACTTAATTACCCCGATGATGAGTTACTTTGGTTTAATTCTTGCGGTTGCCACTAAATACAAAAAAGACATGGGAATAGGTACTTTGGTAGCCACTATGTTGCCATACAGCTTAATCTTCTTTGTTGGCTGGGTGGTACTGTTTTACTTATGGGTATTTGTTTTAGGTATGCCAGTAGGCCCTGGGGCACCAACGTATTACACACCCTAGTTAAGTAAGGTTTATTATTTACTTATAAAAATGCCAGCTTATTAGCTGGCATTTTTAATAGCTATATTAAGCTAATTATGAAAATACGACGGTTTTATTGCCATTAATAAACAGCTTATGCTCTGATGCTAGTTGCAGTGCTTTACAAAACACCGTTTTCTCTACATCTTTACCCATTTTAGCCATCATCTCAGCTGTATTCGCATGGGTCACACTCGATACGTCTTGTAAAATAATCGGGCCTTCGTCTAGCTCATTATTAACAAAGTGAGCCGTGGCACCAATAATTTTCACACCACGTTCAAATGCCTGGTGATATGGTTTTGCACCAATAAAAGCAGGTAAAAATGAGTGATGAATATTAATTATTTTACCCTCAAAACGACCCACAAATTCAGGGCTTAAAATACGCATGTATTTAGCTAGGCCAATAATGTCAGGGTTATAGCTGGCAATTAAGTCACCGACTTTTTCGCCGTGCTCACTGCGCGTAAGTCCTTCATGAGAAACCACATGAAAAGGAATATTAAACCCTTTCACTAGAGGCTCTAGAGTAGGGTAGTTAGCGATAACGGCGAGTATCTCTATGTTTAGAGCTTGTTCAAATTGCTTAAGTAACATGCCGCCTAAGCAATGAGCTTCTTTTGTGGCTAATAGTACCACTTTGGTTTTTTCTTCACCGTGCAGTGCCACTTTTGCGCCAGCTGGTAATACGTCGCGCAGTTGTGACAAAAACTCAGCATGTGGTTCGCCCGTAAGCTCTGTGCGCATAAAAAAGCGTTGTGCATCTTTATCAACAAATTCGTTATTACGAATAATATTTAAATTATGCTGATTACACAGTCCGGTAATTTTGGCGATTAAGCCTATATCGTCTGCGCATTGGGTGGTTAGTATATAACTCATTTTCCTCATTCTTACCCAGTGGTTAGTTGCTTCATTATTTGTGTTTTAACTCAGAAAGCAAGACCTTTGTGTGATAGCCAATGTTTAATTTTAATTTACGCTAAGATAGCGTTAGTAAGGTTAATTTAGCTTTAAGTAAGTTTAACAAATTGTGTTCTAGTAAGGATTTAAAACAAGGAACTAAATCAGTTGTTTATTACTATGTTTATACTATTGTCTAGTTAAAAAGTTGTTTTTAGTGTGCTTTACTAGCATACGAGTATATTAAATTGCGAATTAACTCTGTTTGTGCTTAATTTGTATACAAGTGTGGCGCTATTGTAAGTAATATAAACAATGGAAACTTAGCTGCTAAGCGGCTGAAAAATAAAAAGCTTAATGGCTTATAATGTTAATTGGAGAAATAATGGGTAATTTAAGCTTAAAAAACAAGTTGCTACTGTTGGCTGTTTTACCATTGATAGTATTACTAATCAGTTTTATGGCGGGCTCTTATTATTTAGAGAAGCAGAATCAACAGCAAAACTTTAATGAGTTCAAAACTAAATTAATTGCTGATAAACAGACTCTATTAAGAACAGAAATAGAAATCGGCTCTAAAGTAGTGCAATACCAATTAGCACAAGGAAATGAACAAGACGCTAAAAATGCGTTGCGAGATTTAACTTTTGGCGAAGATGGTTACTACTTTATTTATGATACCGATGGTATTAGTGTTTTTCATGCATTACTGGGTGATGCAATAGAAGGTCAAAATAAAATAGGAATGACCGACCCAAACGGTAAAAAAATAGTGGTTGGCTTACTTGAGCAAGCGCGTAAAGGCGGTGGCTCGTTTACCTATCATTTTCAAAAGCCCAACACCACCGGCTTAGTCGAAAAAATTGGTTATGCTGCAATGATCCCAGGTACCAATTGGATGATTGGAACTGGCACATATATGGATGATATTGAAGCTGAGTTGGTAAAGTATCAAGCAACTATGGAACGCCATTTAAGTGAAAAAATGACCACTTTGGTTTTAATATCACTTCTGCTTCTTGGTTTAGCAGCAGCCGGTGCGTTGTATGCTTCTAATAATATGCTAAAACCGATTAAACGTATGGTGCAAAGCTTAGATGATATTGCCAAAGGGGAGGGGGATTTAACCCGACGCTTAGAAATAGATACTCATGATGAAATTGGTCAGTTAGGTGAATCTTTCAATGTATTTGTGAGCAAGCTACACAGTATTATTGCCGGTGTGGTTGATGTAACAAGTGACGTTAAAACAGCTTCTTCAGATATTAATACGCAAACATTACTCATAGAAGACAAGTTATTAAAGCATAACCATGAAACCGATTTAGTGGCAACGGCGATTACCGAAATGTCAGCAACCTCGCATGAAGTTGCGCAAAATACCACACAAGTTGCGGTATCAACTCAGGCGGCAACAAAAGAAGTGGCTAACGCGCAAGATTGTGTGGATGTTTCACTGAGCGAAGTATCAAACTTAATGGGCGAAATTAATCAAGCAGCAGAGCAGGTTAACTCGTTAAGTGAGCAATCTAAAAAAATTAATAGCGTATTGAGTGTAATTGGTGGCATTGCTGAACAAACAAACTTATTGGCATTAAATGCGGCAATTGAAGCGGCACGCGCAGGTGAGCAAGGCCGGGGGTTTGCGGTGGTGGCTGATGAAGTTAGAAGCTTAGCGAGCAGAACCCAAGACAGTACATTAGAAATTAACGAAATGCTAAGTGAGTTACATAATTTAGTAACGGCAGCTGTTGATGCTATGCATGCGAGTCAACAAAGCTGTAATCGTTCAGTTGAGTCTTCTCGCGCTATTTCTGAAAGCTTAGGTGCGGTAACCACGTCCGTGACCACCATTAATGATATGAGTACGCAAATTGCCACAGCAGCAACAGAGCAAAGCAGTGTAACAGAAGAAATTAACCGTAACGTGTATGCGATTCAAGAAATAGTTAATGAGTTAACACAGTCGAGTAAAACCACTTCTTCAGTAAGTCAGCACCTAGCAGGGCGAGGTGAAAGCTTGGGTGACCTAGTAGGACAATTTAAAATATAGATAGCGTGATTTAAATTGCTAACTACGCTAAGCCGTAACATTATTTGTTACGGCTTTTTTATTGGTTGGCGCTGAGTGGGTGATAGTAGCTATAAATATCTAACGACACAGAGATTTTTTAATATTTTTATTCGTCTCTAATGTACACTATTAGCTATTCTTATTAATAAGTGCTTACTTATTACAGTAAATTTATAGTGAAAGACTATTTTAGGGTTTTGAAATGATAGAGTATCCGGTTGATCAGTTACCACAACTCATAAACGATTTATTGCAGTGTGATACCACAGAGCGCAAAAATAAATTACTTATAGATGCTCAACAAACCTTATCAACCGAACACTTATCTTTGTTGTTTGAAGCTATTCCTAAAGAGCAACGCCTTGAAATTTGGCATTTATTAGATGAAGACACGCAACACGAAATTTTCGTTAATTTAAGTGAAGATAGCTGTTTGTGGTTATTGCAGACTTTAGATGACAGCGACGGTTTTAAATTATTAGACGAAGTTAACGTTGAAGAGCTGCTTGAGTTAGAAGAAGTTATTCCACAACGTTTTATTGATTATGCAAAAAAGCAGCTAGATGAAGCACAAACCAAACAATACGAACTGGCGCAACAATATACACCTGAGCAGTTAGGTCACTGGATTGGCTTTGACTTTTTAAAGGTGTCTGACAAGCTCACTGCGGGTGGCGCTAAAAAGCTGCTACACAAAGGGTTACCGCAGTACAGCGAAGTGATTTATTTAGTGAGCCGTAAAGGTAGCTTAATCGGCGAAGTGGCAGTTAATGACCTAATAAAAGCAAATGATAACGAGAGCTTAATGACTCTTGCTAATCATGACTTTACCTCATTGCACGCAGACCATGATTTATATGAAGCCGCAGAAGTGGTTATTCACAGCGAGCAAATGGCCATGCCCGTAGTTAATGCCGATAACAAACTAATAGGGCGTTTAACCATTGCATCGGCTTACGAGTTACGTCAAGAAATTGCTGACGAAGCAGCAGCAAAAGCCGGTGGTTTACGTGAAGACGAAGATTTATTTGCCAGTGTTCGTAAAAGTGCTAAAAACCGTGGTATTTGGTTAGGTATAAACTTAGCAACAGCATTTTTAGCTTCGTGGTTTATAGGCTTATTTGGCGCCACCATAGAACAAGTGGTGGCACTTGCGGTATTAATGCCTGTAGTGGCGTCAATGGGCGGAATAGCGGGTAGTCAAACCTTAACAGTTATAGTGCGCGGTCTTGCGCTTGGTCAGGTTACCGACTCAAACCGTAACGCTCTACTCAAAAAAGAGCTGCGTGTAGGGGCGGTAAATGGCTTGGTATGGGCTTTAGTGATTGGTTTGCTAACGTATCTATGGTTTAACGATATTATGCTTAGTATAACCATTACCGTGGCAATACTGCTGAATTTAGTGGCTGCATCGTTGGCGGGCGTAGTGATCCCGTCTATTTTAGATAAAATGAAAATTGATCCAGCATTATCAGGCTCAGTTATTTTAACCACAGTAACTGATATTGTCGGCTTTGTGACCTTTTTAGGGTTAGGTAGTTTGTTGTTACTTTAGGGTCTGTTGATCTTTCAAGGTTAAATTTGCAGCAGTTTGTTTGGTATTTAGGCAAGGCAGAGCCTATGTAGTGTGGTTATTCCCCATAAGTAGGCGATAACGCCGCATTAATACCAAACAGGCGCTGCCCTTCGGGTTCTTCCTAGGGGCGATTTACTCTTTGTTGCTAGGTTTTTACGTAGACCACTCGGTAACAACCCTCGCGCCGCGATTAAAGCGCCCCG